>JARLGE010000176.1 GCA_031296215.1 Occallatibacter sp. | reverse complement strand
GACCTTCTTCTCACTGTTCACCAACGGCATGCTGCTGGGAGTCGTCGGCGCGGCCTGCCACCAGTACGGCATGTCGCTCGCCCTGTGGAGCTTCGTTGCCGCTCACGGCTCGCTCGAACTGCCCTCCATCGTCATCGCCGGCGGCGCCGGCTTCCGCCTCGGCCACGCCATGCTCTTTCCCGGCGCGCTGCGCTGGAAGGACTCCGTCGCGCAAGGCGGCCTGGAAGCCACGCGCCTGGTCGCCGGCATCATTCCCCTGCTGGTCATCGCCGGATGCCTGGAGGGCTTCTTCTCCCCATCGCAAGCCCCCATCTGGCTCAAGTTCACCGTCGGCGGCCTGCTGTTCACGCTGCTCAATCTCTGGCTCTTCCGCCCAGTGAAGGAGCAGACGGCGTAAACCGCCGCTTGACTTCATATATACGATTGGATCAACATGTATATACAGGAGAAACCCATGGCCGTCACCCTTACTTCCATCCGGCTGGACACCAAGCTCGCCGACGAGGCCGTTCGCGTGCTGGGCGTCAAATCCCGCACCGAAGCCGTCCACGTGGCGTTGAAAGAGATCATCGGCTTGAAGCGGTTCAAAAAGCTGATGGCAAAGTATGAAGGCAAGGCCACCTTTGCCGGCTACGATGAGTGACATCTTCGTCCTTGACTCCTCGGTCCTGGTTGACGATCTTCGCACCGGATGCCACCACCACCGAATCGCCGCAATCGACGGCGTTCTCCGCAACTCCTCCGTCGTCCTCGCGGAACTCTGGCGCGGCGCCATTTCACAGGCTGACCGGGAAGTACTCCACTACCTGGAACGGAATCATCCCACCCTCACGCCGACGGAAAATATCTGGCTGGAATCGGGCAGGCTATTGTCCAGAATCCACGCCGATCGCGGCTTCGAGCCACGCAAACTGCGGCAACTTCACTTCGATGTACTGATCGCCCTCACCGTCCGCGCGCACGGCGCACGCCTCATCACGTCCAACCGTGACGACTTCGAGATGATCCGCGAGTACCGGGGTTTCAAGCTGGAAATTTGGTAGCACAGGCTTGCTGGCGGCGAATGCCAACGGAAGATACAGCGACAATTCGCAGTCATTGAGGAAAGGCAGGCGAAAGGCACTCCCTGGCTCCATTACTCAACAGAAATGGACTCGATGCCTGGTCCGGAGTCGCCCATCGCGGAAAATACAAGAGTATTGTTCGCGCCCTCTCGATCGAGCAACGCTTCAATCCAGATAGCGCCGGCGGCGTTGCCGCTTCCGGTTGGCGGGAAAGCGACCCTGGTCGCAATGCTCCCGTTCACCCGCAGTGCGGCATAGCGGGGCGTCTTGCCGGGATTGGTATAGGCAATCCGGACGCGGGCCATGGGAACGCGCGAAGCCACGTGCGCGAAGCTGAGCTCCTCGCCTTCCCGCATGCCTCCCCCTGCGGAAGCGCTGTAGGTGGTCAGCTTGCCTTCGCGGCCGCGGACGACAACCAGGACGGCGTCGTTGGAGCCGACCGTGACGGAGTAGGAAGTCTTGAAGGAGCCGAGGTCTTTTCCGGCCCAGAGATCCCTGACCGTGGCGGAAGAAGACTCGTCCAGCCCCAGGTCTGCCCATCGCGCGGTGATCGAGGCCGCGTCGCCACTGCGGTTGAGCAGCAGGACAGCGCGTTCTCCGGGGGGCGCGAGCGCCTTGGACCAAACCTCGAGCCCAGAGCCGCTCGATGCCACCTTCACCCCCTGCAACCCAAGCGGATCCTGGTCAACCGCGAGCACCTCGATATGGGTGAGCGTGGCCCGGGTTGCATCGCTCAGCGTGGTTAGATCCGCGCCCACCAGCAGCGGCGCTGCCGAAATGGCCCACAGGCTCATGTGAACCCGGTTCTGCGCGTCGGTCAGACCCGGCATCCCCACCACCATCATGTCGGGATCGTTGTAGAAGCCGGTGTGCTGGGCTTCGGGATGGATGCCCTGGTCGAAGTTCGAAAGAACGCCGGGAAAGCTGGCCAGGCGTCCGCTGTGCTCGCGGTGCGGCACGATGGGAGCCACGATATCGCCGCTGGTGCGCCAGATGGCTGCCGGCGCACCGCCTACGTTCGGCGCCCAGGTCCAGGGGCTGTTGTTGCCCCATTCGCAAAGGGAGAAGTAGAGCCGCCGTCCGGTCGCGGCCTCGGCTTTCGCGATGGCCCTGGCAATTTCGGCATATTGAACCGCCGGGTCCAGCTTCTCCTTGTCGCCCCCGCACCAATCCACCTTCACGTAGTCGAATCCCCACCTGGCAAACTGGAGAAAATCCTGCTCGTAATGGCCTTCGCTGCCGGTGTGCTGAAAGGGGGGGCCGAGGTCCGGGTACATGCTGCAGCCATCCTTCCCCGCGTCGGTGTAGATGCCCGCCTTGAGCCCCAGGCCGTGAATGAAGCGCACAATGTTGGCCATGTCGCCCGCATGATCGCCGGCGGCAAGCGCTGGCCAGGCTTTTGCATCGATCACAAAATGCCCGTCCGCATCGCGTTCACCCAGCCACCAGCCTTCGTCGATGTTGACGTATTGATAGCCTGCTTTGGCCATTCCGGTGGACACCATGGCTTTGGCCTGATCCACGATGACCTGGGAATCGACGGTGTTGGAAAAGCTGTTCCAGGAGGACCAGCCCATCGGCGGCGGTGGCGCCGGAACAAGCGTCGGGCCGCTCTGCGGCTGGACGGCCGCCGCCCCCCAAACAGCCAGCCCCGCTGAAACGAGCAGCGAACCAAGCCTGTTCCCTGCGCTGCGCCTGCTCAAATTGCTCCCCATACTCTCACCAAGTTTTCCATCCAGGCTTGCCTTCGAGCCTGCTTTATCAAGACAGGATGCGCCTGTGCCGCCCCTCTACACCTTCACAAAGATCTTCTTCCGATACAGGATCCACACCGGCACAAAGCAGTAGGCCAGTGTGAAGAACGAGAACGCGAAGGCGGCCCAGCCCGGCGTGGGCATGTGCGCAAAAACGTGATCGGCAAGCCATGCGGGAAGGCTGGTCGGTTTTCCTCCGGACCTGAAGTTGATGCGGTCCAGCAGGCCCGGCACAATCTCGCTGAACATGTAGGCGGTGATGGCGTTCGAGCCCAGCACCAGCCACGGGTAGACCAGCCCCTTGCTCTGCCCCCTGCCCCAGCTCCACACGTCCATCGCCCAGTACGAAAGCGTCAGCACGGTCAGCGACCAGCCCGCCGCCACCAGCACAAACGAGCTGGTCCACAGGTTCTTGTTGAGCGGGAACGAAAGCGACCACCAATAACCCAGCACCAGGCAGGTCACCGCTCCCGCCGCCAACCCCAGCGCGGTTGTCTTGGCCGCGCGCTGACCGCGCAGCCACAGGCCGGTCAGCACGCCCAGCAGCGCCGTCCCAAACGCGGGCAGATCGCTGAGCAGCCCTTCCGGGTCGCGCAGGTTGTGCGGGTCGGGCCCGCCCCACTCCAGATACAGATGGTGCGGCATCAGCAGCCGGTCGAGCCACGAGACCAGGTTCAGCCCCTTGTCCATGAAGGGAATGTCGCGCCCCGGCATGCCCGCTCCCGGAACCGGAACCCAGCGCAGCAGAACCCAGTAGCCCACCAGGCAAAACACCAACGCCGCAACCTTGGTCCACACCCGCTGGTCCCACAGGTAGAACAGGCCCACCACCAGGTAGCAGATGGCGATCCGCTGCAGAACGCCGTAGAAGCGCAGATGATCGAGAGGAAAAAACGGAAACCCGTTGACCACCACGCCCAGCAAAAAGAGAATCGCCGCCCGCTGCACGGTGTGGACGGCCAACTGCGCCCTCGTCGCCCCGCGCTTCAGCCGCGCTTGAAACGCGTACACAATCGAGGCGCCCACCACGAACACAAAAGTGGGAAAAACCAGGTCGGTGGCCGTCAGCCCGTTCCATTCGGCGTGCTTCATGAAGCCCCACGCGCCGGAGCCGCCGTTGTTGTTCACCATGATCATGAACGCGATGGTGATGCCGCGCAGCACGTCGAGCGAAAGCAGCCGCTGGACGGGAGTTGGGTTGAGTGCCGGGTTGGTCATGCGGGTTTGATTCTCCACGTGCGGCAGTTGCGCAATGTTCAATACCCTACGCGCTCAGGGGCATGTTCGCCAACCCCGCAAACCGCGCCGCTCGGAATTATCGAGTTTTTCCGCCGTCTCTCGGCGGTTTCGGTGCATAATCCTAGTGGTGTTCGCCGCACAGAGGTGCGTTTATGTTTTGAAAGGGCACGACTTCAGTCGTGCCGTAAACGGCCCAAAATGAGCTGGGCTTTAGCCCCTGAGGGAATGCCTTATAGCGCCCCACATTCGGTTTTGAAACAGCTTCTAGTACATCTCGCTATTCGCTCCAGCGTCTGCCCACTTTTTTGTCATACCCCCACCAAAAAGGAGCCGCGCATGATCGATCTCAACGAAGTCGGAGCATTCCCTTCGCTTACCGTTTCCGCTCAGTTCAGCGTCCGCTTTGGTCTTTATCTTCCCGGCATTCAATCCACTGACGATTTCGAAGTCCTGGCCCGCGTGATCCACGCCGGCGATCGCTTCGACCCCGCCATTCCGGCTGCGACTTTTGCGCTCGCATGGCAGCAGGGCAGCGCCCTCGACCTGTGGACCGCGACCGTCCCGCTCACGCCAATTGCGGGAACGCACTTCGGGTTGCCCGGTTTGCACCTCTACCGCTTCGAGTTGTGGTGGACCGCGCCCGGCGGCACGCGCCAGTGCGTCTGCCCCTGGATCACCGATCCGTTTGCGCGCGAAGCCGAGATTGGCCGCATGTCGGCCTTCATCCTCAATCCGGCGGCCGCGCCCTTCCCCTGGACCGACGACGCCTACAAAACTCCCGAGCTCGACGACCTGGTGGTCTACGAGTTGCAGGTCGAAGAGTTCAACGACACCTTCGACGGAGTGGTTGACAGGCTGACCTATCTCCAGAGCCTCGGCGTTAACTGCATCGAGTTAATGCCGGTAACCAGCATGCATCTGGACTTCGACTGGGGCTACGGTCCGCTGCACTACTTTGCTCCCGGCCGGCGCTGGGGCGGAGGAGCCGGGCTCAAGCGATTGGTCGACGCCGCGCACGCCGCGGGAATCGCGGTCATCCTCGATCTGGTCTACGAGCACGTCGATCCCATGTTCCCCTATAACTCGGTGTATGCCGGCCTCTCGGCAACCGAGGGTGCACCAAGCCCAACCAACCCCATGATGGACGGCCAGAATATCTATGGTTTTGGCCCCAAGCCAGATTTCACTCTTGCCTTTACTCTCGACTACTTTCAGAACGCCAACAATCATTGGCTCGATGAGTATCACATCGACGGCTTCCGCTACGACGAAGTTACCGACTTATATGTGCCTCCCATGGACGCCGGTTATCGCACCCTGGTCCAGCAGACTTATCTGCACTCGCTAACTCTGCCGCGCTTTCAGGGTCCGACGGGAGGTTACAGCCGCATTGTGCAATGCGCGGAGGCGCTGGATAAGGCGCAGACCGTGCTCTCCCAGAGTTACACCAACGCCGCCTGGCAGAATGGCCTTCTCTATCTGGCCGAGTCAGTCGCGGGCGGCGCAGCGCCGCAGCATAGTTATGCCCACCAGTTAGACCCCAGCTTCATGGGTTACCCGTCCACTACCGCCGCGGTCGACTCAGAGGGTAACGCTATCCAGATGCCGGTTGCGCCCTTCCAGTATCTTGAATCCCACGATCACAGCCCGTTGATCTGCTTCACCGATCCGAGCTACGACGCGGGCGACCCCATCCCCGAGGGCGACCGCAGCCGCTTCTACAAGCTCCAGCCCCACGCCATTGCCCTCTACACGCTGCAGGGCATTCCCATGCTCTGGCAGGGCCAGGAGTTTGCCGATAACTTGAGCCTCCCGGACACCGGCCTGGCGCGCATTCATCTTGAGCGCGACACCCACTGGGAGTACTTCTACGACGCCAACGGCCAGCCGCTCATCAGTCTTTACCGCCGCCTCGGCGGCCTGCGCCGCACCGTTCGCGCGCTGCGCAGCCGCGCCTCTTTTTACTACTGGCAACAGTCGCTGCAAGGGACGCAGGTGCTCATCTACTCGCGCCATGCGCTGGCCGACGCCGCCAACCCCGAGTCCTGGGCGCTGGTCGCGCTCAACTTCTCCGACGGCGACGCCACCGTCAACGCGCCCTTCCCGGTCGCCGGCGCCTGGCGCGAGATGCTCGACGACTCCCTGCGCCCGGCGCCTCTTGAAGTCCAGCCGGCCTCCGACGGCGTCATGCTCCCCATCGACGTGCCTTCGAATTACGGCCAGATCTGGGTCAAGGTGTCCTGAGCACCGGACGGCGCGCCCGTCACAACAGCAATCGTCATTGGCCGGCTGCGCCCTTGCCGCCCGCGCCGCAACGGAGCGGCCCCGGCCAAACGGGATCGCCCTGTTCCAGCCGCCCCCTGCGCTGTTACACTCCCCCTTTCAGGGAAATCCCTGCAATCACCCGCGCTAACCTGGAGGCTCTCCGTGTCCGACTTTCAGCCCTTTGTGCCCGCCGGCGATAACCGCCCCGAATTTACCCTGCGCGCTGTTCTGCTCGGGTGCTTCTTCGGCATTATCTTCGGCGGGGTCACGGTTTATGTCGGTCTCAAGGCCGGCCTCACCGTTGCGGCTTCCATCCCCATCGCCGTCATCTCCATCAACTTCCTGCGCTACAAAGGCAAACCCTCGGTTCTTGAAACCATCATCGTGCAGACCGCCGGCAACGCCGGCCAGTCCATCGCCGCTGGAGTGATCTTCACTCTGCCCGCGCTCATCTTTCTCGGCTTCGACCTCGAGTATTACCGCATCTTCATGCTGGCGCTGATCGGCGGCTTCCTCGGCGTCCTGTTCATGGTGCCCCTGCGCCGTCCGCTCATCGTCGAGGAGCATGGCGTGCTGCAATATCCCGAAGGCACCGCCTGCGCCGACGTCATCAAGGCGGGCGCCAGCGGAGGCTCCACGGCCAGCCGCGTCTTCTTCGGCCTCGGCCTGGGCGCGCTCTACGCCGCCTTCCAGAACGAAAACCTCTTCGGCGGCTGGCCCGCCACCCCCGAGTTCCGCCCCGACTTCGGCCCCGACCACGTGCTCAAAGGCGCTTCCATCAAGGCCGACGCCACAGCCGAATATCTCGGCGTCGGCTACATCATCGGACCCAAGACCGCGGGCATCATCTTCGCCGGCGGCGTCTTCTCCTGGCTGGTGCTCATGCCCTTGCTCTACTTCTTCGGCAAGGGGCTGCCTACACCCATCTATCCCGGCACCGTGCCCATCGCGCAGATGGGCCCCAGCGACCTCTGGTCCACCTACATCCGCCCCATGGGCGCGGGAGCCGTCGCCGCCGCCGGACTCATCACCCTCATCAAGACCCTGCCCACCATCGTCGGCGCGCTCAAATCCGGCTTCAAGAACATCCGCAAAGGCTCCGGCGCCGCGGCCGAAGCTCCCATCCGCACTGAGCACGATCTCTCCATGACCTTCGCCGTCTTCGGCTGCATCGCCCTGGTCGTGATCATGTTCTTCTTCCTCTACTTCAAGCCCGTCCCCGGCGCGCAGCTCGGCGTGCTTGAGAACCTCTCCGCCTCGCTGCTGATCGTCTTCTTCGGATTCCTCTTCGTCACCGTCAGCTCGCGCATCGTCGGCCTCATCGGCTCCTCGGCCAACCCCATCTCCGGCATGACCATCGCCACATTGATGGCCACCTCGGCCATCTTCCTCGTCAGCGGCTGGACGGCGCCCGCCTTCGGCGCGCTCGCCATCACCATCGGCGGCGTGGTCTGCATCGCCTCGGCCGAGGCCGGAGACACCTCCCAGGACCTCAAGACCGGCTACCTCATCGGCGCCACTCCCATCAAGCAGCGCATCGCCTTCTTCCTCGGCATCACCGTCTCCACCATCGCCATCGGCGTCACCCTGAACCTCATGAACCAGGGCCTGCAGGAGTTCCGCTTGGCCCCCCGCGCCTGGGACATCGCCGCCTCCCATCCCGGCGTCGCCGTCCAGCAGAATCCCCACGGCCTCATGGACCAGTTCCAGGTCAAGAGCCCCACCGGCCCCTCCACCCTGCACCAAAAAAGCGAGTACCTCGTCCTCAACGCGCTCGGCTCCACGGAGCTGGCCGACGGCAAGTACCTCTACTCGCCCACCTCCAAGCAGATTGAAGTCCAGTGGATCCCCGGCATCGGCAGCGAAAAGGCCGCCGCGCCTCAAGCCCGCCTCATGGCCACCGTCATCAACGGCATCCTCACGCGCAAGCTGCCCTGGGGGCTGGTCATGCTCGGCGTCTTCCTGGTCATCGCCGTCGAGCTGCTCGGCATCCGCTCCCTCTCCTTTGCCGTCGGCGCCTATCTCTCCATCGGAACCACCATGGCCATCTTCACCGGCGGCGTGGTCCGCTGGCTGGTCGATCGCGCCGTCGAGAAAGCCGGCGGCTCCAACGAGGGCGACGTCTCTCCGGGCTCGCTCTTTGCCTCAGGCCTCATTGCCGCGGGCGGCATCATGGGCCTGCTCGGCGTGGCCTTCAAGTTCTACGAGACCACCTGGAACGAGGAGAACCCCATCGCCCTGCCCCACGGCTTCCAATACCACGACTGGGTCTCGGTAATCGCCTTCGCCGCGCTCGCCTTCTCCCTCTACTACTTCGCCCGCAAGCCGCTGAAGAAGTGAACAATTACCCGCTCGTGAAGGTCAAAGAGCGATGCTGGTTTCGACATCCGAAGCGATTTTTCAGTTCGTGATAAAAGTTAGAGCGCGAGGTTGTGCATGAAGCCCAAGAGAACATTCACCGTCCTCATTGAGCAAGACGAAGAGGGCTATCTCGTTGCCACCGTTCCAGCCCGCACGGCTGCCATACACAGGCGAAAAGCCTCGACACCCTGATGAAGCGCGTGCGCGAAGTCATCGCCCTGTGCCGGGTGCCCCAGGTTTCGACTTAGAGACCTGGGATTCACTTGACCTCACGCCACCACCCGCAACCGCACCCCTTCATGTTCCTGCAAACAAGCAATGATGTTGAACAGATTCGCCGCCGTCGGATTGCCCTTCGGCCCGAACATCTGGTGCAGCGTCTTGACGTGAATCCCGGTCCTCTCCGCCAGCGCCGGAAATCCCAGCGTCGCATTGATGAAGTCGCGCAGAATCTCGCGGCCCAGTGCCGCTTCGCCTGCCAGCAGCGCTTCCACGGCATCGCTCAGCAGTCCACGCCGAAACTTCTCGTCGCTCCGCACCCGCGCCTGCACCGTCTTTCGAAAATCCCGCGTCAACGCCATGGTTCGCTCCTGGTAAGCGTGTGCGATGGTAGCATATATTTTCCCATTGAGTCGAGGCGATGAGCAGGCTCTGCACCGCCCCGCAGCCCCGCTCTACAATTCCTCCTGAAGCCTGCAAGAGAAATGACCGAGCAGGTTGGAGCCCACGATGCTTCGTTTCCTGAGCCTCCCTTGCCTGCTCGCCCTGATCGCCGTTTCCTCCGCCGCACCCGCGCAAGTGCAGACTGCGCTGCCCGCACCGGCCGTGACGTCCACGCCAGTTCCGCCGCCGCGCCCCCCGCGCCCCGCGCCGCCGACGCGCGATCCGAGTACTCCCGGATACGTCACAGCGAAAGAACTCCCCGACGGCGCCAACGCGCCGGCTGACGCGGACGGGAACTTCATTCTCGGGCCCACGCACACGCCTGCGCCAGAGGCAACCGCGCAGCCGGGCGCGCCGCAGGGAACGGTGATTGAGTTCACCATGAACTCAGCCGACAGCAAGATCTATCCCGGCATCGCGCGCGAGCCCAACACCTTTGGCACGCCGGACCCGGCCGATCCGGCCAGGCTCGTCGTCACCACCAGCCATCCCGCTCCCTACACGCGCCATGTCGCGGTCTACGTCCCCCAGCAGTACGTCGCGGGCACGGCAGCGCCCTTCATCGTGGGCGCGGACGGCCCCGACCGCCTGCTCTTCACCGTGCTCGACAACCTGATCGCCGAGCACAAAGTCCCGGCCATGATCGCCATCTCCATCGGCAACGGCAGCGGCGACGCGCAGGGCAGCGAGCGGGGCCTCGAATACGACACCATGTCGGGCCGCTACGCTGAGTTCGTCGAGACAGAGGTACTTCCACGCGTCGAGGCCGAGGCGCACGTAAAGCTGACGCACGACCCCGACGGCCGCGCCACCATGGGCGGCAGCTCCGGCGGCTCCTGCGCGCTGATCATGGCCTGGTATCACCCTGACCTCTACCACCGCGTACTCACTTACTCAGGCACTTATGTC
>JARLGE010000175.1 GCA_031296215.1 Occallatibacter sp. | reverse complement strand
TCGCATCGAACGTTGCTTCAGCAAACTCAAGTGTTTCCGTAGATTCGCCACGCGATACGAAAAATCCAAAAACTGCTTCAAAGCACTCGTCGCACTCGCCTGCGCTTGGTTGCACCTGAGGCTATATGTCGATACGGCCTAGATCTTCGGAGATGGCTCCCCCACTGGAGTCGCATGGGCAGCATCGCAGCCCAGCGGATGGTAAGATTCCCTCAGTCTAATGGGGGCAAGGTGGGAACGAAGGAAAGGCCTAGCATCCTTTTTCTCAACGTGGGGTGGATGAAGCGCTACAACGGCCCTGCGCCGGATGACCCAACGAGAGGCAGCTTCGGCTGGCTAAGCAGCAAGGGGGTCGCAAGCACGGCCATGAGTGCTACAACTTTTCCAACACGGGTGGCTTTTGCTTCGGCCACCACCCCGGCAGCGTCGGAACCGACCTACAACGACTCGGAGCTGATCCCGGCGACGAAGATGTTAAGGACGTCCTGGTCGTCTGGTTCAGCCGAAGCCCTCGTACCAAGAGGGCTGTAATTGTTGGGTGGTATGAACATGCGACTGTGTATCGCATGTTCCAGGAGCCGGAGCCCAAAGAGGCTCGCCGTCTGGAAGGCGACGTCATCTCATACAAGACTAAGGCTCGCTACCACGACTGCAAGCTGCTGGAAGATTCTGATTCGGAGCGGTTTTTTCCGATCCCAAATAGGCGTGAGGAGGAGGGCGGCTACGGGCAGAGTCCGAACTGGTACGGCCTTGGGGACAAGTTCCTTGATAAGGTCTGGAAGTTTGTCCGGGACTGGAAGTCTAACCAGAGTAAGGATCGGCCTGCCAAGCGGACGGCGCCAGCACGCAACAATGATCCGGCCGTAAAGCTCCTCGTTGAGCAGGCAGCGATTCGAGTGGCAACTGAATTCTATAGTTCCCAGGCTGGCGGCAAGCGCGAAGTGAGGAGCGTGGAGAGAGAGAACCTGGGTTGGGATCTGGAGGCTATTGGTCCGAACGATACCTTGAAGGTCGAAGTCAAGGGCGTGAGCGCATCAACCCCCGTTGTGGAGCTGACTCCAAATGAATTCGCAAAAATGAATGCGCATAGCGGCTCATGGGTGCTCTTCATCGTCACCGACTGCCTTTCAAGGAAACCCCAGTCCTTTGAGATTCGCTATATGCATGATTGGAAACGCTGGGAGGCCGGCAACGGTGAGGTCCTCAGCATCCAACAGAAGGTCGCTGCGGTGGCGAGCCTCTTGCCCGCAAGGGCTCCCGAGACGCAATAGAAATTCCTTTATCTGACCATCTCCAGGAGGGCACGTCCGCCCCTCGGCGGACCGAGAGGCGGCGCGGTCCTGCCAGGTTGCAGCTATTCGGCCGCGACTTCTTCGGTGGCGGGCTCGACGGCCGCTGCTGGCTCGGCGGCGGCAACTTCATCTGTCGCCTCGGCCACGACCGTCACCTTCACGTGCGCGGTGACTTCGCGGTGCAGCTTGACGGCCACGGAGTGGTCGCCAACGGTCTTGAGCGGCTCGTTGAGAACGATCTTGCGGCGATCGACCTCGAAGCCCTTGGCGGCGAGATCGGCGGCGATGTCGGCCGAAGTGACCGAGCCGAACAGGTGGCCGGCCTCGCCCGACTTGCGGGTAAAGCTGAGCACCAGCGGCTCGAGCTTGGCGACCAGCTCCTCGGCCTGGACCTTTTCAGAAGCGGAGCGGCGGGCCGCGGCGCTCTTCATGGTCACGATGACGGCCTTGTTGGCGTCGGTAGCCTGCAGCGCCAGCTTGCGGGGCAGCAGGAAATTGCGTCCATAGCCATCGGCCACTTTGACCACGTCTCCGCGGTGGCCCAGGTTGGCTACGTCTTCCTTCAGAATAACTTCCATGAAACTCTCCAGTGGCGCCGTGGGCGCTCTTGTCTTTTGGACGGGAGCATCGGCGCCTGAATATTGCCGCGCAGCGATGACTGCGCGTGGATTGAATGGCCTGCGGCTGACGCAGCGTCGCCTTAGTGCCGCGTGGCAAACGGCAGCAGGGCGATGTTCCGGGCCTGCTTGATGGCGCGGGTCAGGCGGCGCTGGTGCGTGGTGCAAACGCCGGTCAGGCGCCGGGGCACAATCTTGCCGCGCTCGGCCACGAAGCCCTGCAGCAGGCGGACGTCGCGGTAAGGAATGGCGTCGATCTTCTCGGTGCAGAACTTGCAGACCTTCTTGCGGCGGAAGAACTTGCCGCGGCCGCCGGGTCCACCGGATGGCCGGCCGCCGGGTCCGCCTTGGGGCCTGCCGCCGGGGCGAGGCCCGTGGCCGGAGCTGGGGCCGGAACCGGAACCGGAGCTCGGACCGGATTCAGATGCTTGAGGTGCTGCGCCCGTCTCGGGCGCCCTTGCTGGGGTTTCTTCTGACATAGTGTTTCCTCTTTGCTCTCTTCGGTTTCCGCACCGCCCTTCAGGCGCCGGGAAACAATTAAAATGGCACACCGGACCGGGCTAGCCCACCCAGGCGGCTCATGGCAACGGCCGCTCTAGACGGTGGCCGGCGCCGCCTCGGCTGCTTCCACCGGCGTGGCAACCGCCGCCACAACCGGCGCGGGCGCTGAAGCCGGAGCCGCGTGCTCCACCTTGCGGCGCACTCCGCGCAGGGCCTTCACCTTGGCCAGGCGCTTCTCTTCCTCGTCGATGCGCACGGTGATGAACTTGATCACCGGCTCGGTCACGCGCAGGCGGCGCTCGAGCTCCAGCACCACCGGTCCCATGGCCTCGATGGTGAGCAGAACGTAGTTGCCGTCGTTGAACTTGCGCACCATATAAGCCAGCTTGCGCCGGCCCATCTTTTCGACAGTCTTCACCACCCCGCCCCCACCGGTAACGGTGGCGGAGAAGCCGGCGATCAGCTTGTCGACATCCTCTTCGGCCGCATCGGGCCGAACAATGAACATAACCTCATACACACGCGACATCAGCATTCCTTTTCCGCCGGAGCCTCGGCTCCAGCTAACAACTCACAGGTGGAGTTCCCAGTTCAAAGTTCATCGTCCGCAATTCCTTGAACCAGTTGCAATTCTTGTCCCCTAATCCCTGTTCCCTAATCCCTATTCCCTGTCTTTCCGGTTGAACTCGTTCATTGCGGCTGCCGGCCCTTCGCCGAGGATGCGCCGTGTAGCCGTCGCCACCCGGTCCAGCACCTCATCCAGCACCGTCAAATCCGCCTTGCGCATGGGCGAGAGCAGATAATCCCTGCCCGGCCGCTTGCCTCCACCGGCTGCAATTGCTTCCGGAGGAAGATTCGGCCCCACGCCAATCCGCAGGCGTAGCCACTCTTCGCTTTCGAGGGCGCCGGTCACGCTGCGGGCTCCGTTGTGCCCGGCGGGCGAACCGCGCTCCCTGATCTTGAATGTCCCCAGAGTGAGATCGAGCTCGTCGTGGATCACGAGCAGATCCCGCGCCGGGTCCGCTTCAAACTCCCTTACCAGAGCGGCCACTGCAACCCCGCTCAGGTTCATAAAGGTCTCCGGCTTAGCCAGGACCACCTCGCGCCCCGCAATGCGGCAGGTTGCGGTCATGGCCCGGCAGCGCCGGTTCTGGACCACAACCCCCTCTCGCTGGGCGATGCGGTCGATGGCCATGAACCCCGCGTTATGCGGAGTCCACAGATACTCCAAACCGGGGTTGCCCAGTCCCACCACTAAAAAGGGGCCGCGGCGCACTCCGGTCTGGCTTGCTTCCGCCAAGGCTTACTTCTTCGCCGCGGGCTTCTTTGCGGCTTCCGCAGTCTTGGCCGCCTCTTCCGGTTTGCCCTTCTTGGCAACTTCCGGCTCGGCTGTGGTGGCAGCGGCGGCGGCGGCGGCGGCAGCGGCAATTTCGGCCTCGGCCGCAGTCGGCGCCTCTTCACGAATGGAGACAACGTGGGCCACGGTTGCATCCTCAGCCTTCAGATACTTGATTTTGTCTGAGTGAGGCAGGCCGCCAACGCGCAACACGCCGTGCATCTCCAAATTGCTGACATCCACACCGATGTGGCTGGGAATGTCGGCCGGAAGGCACTCGATCTCCACCTCGCGCAGCACCTGGTCGAGAATGCCGCCGGAGGTCCTGACGCCTAACGGGATGCCCAGCAGCTTGACGCGCACCTTGACGCGCAGCGCCTTGTCCAGGGCAATGCGCTTCAGGTCAATGTGGATCAGCTGGTCCTTGAGGGGTTCCCGCTGCCAGTCGACGATCATGGCCTTGGCCGCGGCTTGTCCGGCGACCTCGACGTCGAAGATGGTGTTGTGCCCGGTCTCTGAAAACAGAATCCGGGAGATCTGCTTGGGGTCCACCTCGATGGCCACTGCATCGTGGCCGGCGCCATAGAGCACGGCAGGAATCTTGCCCGCAACGCGCACACGGCGAGCGGCATTCTTGTTGAACTTGCCCTCACGGGGCTTGGCTACGACCACTTCTGGCATTTGTTCTCTCGTTTCCTTCTTGTCGGGCACGGCCGGTTGGGGTCCGCTCCCTTTGTTTGCGCCAGGGCTCAGGGGTCAGGGCTCAGGGGTCAGAAAAAGTGCTTTCCAATCCCGTCTTCTATCGGCCTGCTTCCGGCAATTGGTTGTTGTTACGGGTCCTGATCCCTGAAACCTGATCCCTGACCCCTGTTTCAATTGAACAGCGAACTTACACTCGTCTCCATGTGAATGCTCTCGATGGCCGCGCCCAGCAGGCCGGCAATGGAGAGCACCTTGATCTTGGGAACCTTCTGCGCCGCCTCGCGCAGGGGAATGGTGTCGGTAACCACCACCTGCTCCAGGCGCGAGTTGGCAATGCGATCGATGGCCGGGCCGGAAAGCACGGCGTGGCTGGCGCAGGCATAGACGGTTGCCGCGCCGGCCGCGAAGAGGGCGTCGACGGTTTTGACCAGCGTGCCCGCGGTGTCGATGATGTCGTCGATGATGAGGCAGGTTCGCCCCTCAACGTCGCCCACCACGTGCATCACTTCGGCGACGTTGATGTCGGTGCGGCGCTTGTCCACAATGGCCAGCG
Organism: Occallatibacter sp.; assembly: GCA_031296215.1. Taxonomy (GTDB): domain Bacteria; phylum Acidobacteriota; class Terriglobia; order Terriglobales; family Acidobacteriaceae; genus Telmatobacter. The sequence goes on along the minus strand of JARLGE010000175.1, from coordinate 24,709 downwards.
GAGCCCCGACCTTCTGGGCGAAGAATCGCGCCCGCTCCACGCCGCCCGCGTCCGGCGAAACCACGGTCAGGTTGGGCAGCTTCAGCTCGCGGAAGTGGCTCACCAGCACCGGGCTGGCGAAGAGGTGATCGACGGGAATGTTGAAGAAGCCCTGAATTTGGGCGGCGTGCAGGTCGACAAAAAGGGCGCGATTGGCGCCCGCGGTGGTGAGCAAATCGGCAATGAGCTTGGCGCTTATGGCAACGCGGGGGCGGTCTTTTCGATCCTGGCGGGCGTAGCCGTAATAGGGCACCACCACGGTGATCCTGGCCGCCGAAGCGCGCTTGAGGGCGTCAATCATGACGAGAAGCTCCACCAGGTGCTGATCGACCGGGTAGCAGGTGGGCTGGACGACAAACACATCCACGCCGCGGACGTTCTCCAGCAGTTGGAAGTAGACCTCGCCGTCGGCAAAGCGCTGAATCTTGGCCTCGCCCACCTGAACCCCGATGTGGCGGCCAATCTCTTCAGCCAGGGGGCGGTTGGCGGTGCCGGAGAAGAGCTTGAATCGCTTGTCCTCGGTCAGGTTGCGGGCCCGCTTGCGCTCCGGAGCCGACTTGCCGTCCTTGGGCCTTGCCGCTGCCTCCGCTGACCCCTGGTTGGGTTCTTTGGCCGCGCCGCCGCCTGGTGCGTTCGGTCCAGGGTTCGGTCCTGGGTTCGGTCCTGGGTTCGATTGTCTTTCTTCCGCCGTCAACGTCACTGTTCCCGCTTCCATCTCCGATTTGCCTCCAAGCTGGTTTGCTTTGGCTGTTTTCGGGGCCGTGAATACAGGGGTCGGGTTTCAGGGGTCAGGGCTCAGCAAAAACCGCTCGTGCGAAACGGCAACTGAACCCTGATCCCTGAACCCTGATCCCTGACAACCGTGAATCCTGGCTGGGCGACTAGGATTCGAACCTAGACAAATGCCTCCAAAGGGCATTGTCCTACCATTAGACGATCGCCCAACATTCAATCAGAAACAGCCGATGGCGAGTCTCTCCCGCGGAACGGCTGACTGTCAATGCGCTTGTTCCAAAAGCATTTCGCTCCAGTAAGCGAGGCGCGGCAGGGTCCGAGTGAGAAGACTGGCCATGCCGGCTGCAAGCAAACGTTGGCGCGCTGCCTCAGCATCTCCGCGGGTCTTGTACAACCCGAAAAGAGCCGAACCGGACCCGGACAGCATGGCAAGAAGGGCTGCCTCCGGAGTGCCTTGACCCAAAAGAATGCGCTTGATTTCCGCAAGGGAAGGATGCTGGGAAAAGACGACGCGTTCAAAGTCGTTCGCAACCCAGCTCAATATCCCGGTGCGGACAAGCGCGGACTCTCGTGGCCCGGCCCGGTCCTCTCCCAAAGAGAGGACACCGGAGGAGCCTGTTCCCGGCCCGCCCCGCGGAATCGAATCCGCAAAGGCGCTGGCATAGGCACGGCTCAACTCATTCAGTTTATCCTGGCCGGCCTGCGGGGTCAAACCCTCCTGCTCGCAAAGCGCGTCCCAGTCGCGAAAGGCCTGCGGGGTAGAGACGCCAACCGAGGGCGTAGCAACGACGCACCAGACGGGCTCAAGGTCCGGCAGCGGACGGACCTGCTGCCCGCGGTCCACTCCCAGAACCGTGCCGCCAATCAGGAACAGCGGCACATCGGAGCCGACTTGCGCGGCGATGTCGAGGCGTGTGGTCTCCCACCCATCGAGCGAAGAACGCTCGAAGGATGGGGCGCCCAGGCTTGTGGCCAGTCCGAGTTCGGCTTCGAGGCCGATGAGGGCGGCAACGGCGTTGGCCGAACCGGCGCCGAGACCACCCTGGACAGGAAGCCGCTTCTCTATATGTATCTCCACCACAGCGGTCACGCCCAGCGCCGTGAGCGCCAGCGCGACCATCTTCCAGGCCGTGTTGCGGCTGTCGGCCGGCACGCGGCTGTCGTTGGAAGTCAGCCGCAGCGCCGTCGCCGCCGCCCTCAGCGCCGTAACCGTAACCACGTCATAGAGTTCCAGCGTCTGGTAGACGGTGGCCAGGCCGTGAAACCCGTCCAGCCGCGGCGCTCCGATGTACAGGCCGAGGTTGATCTTCGCGTGCGAACGAACGGCGGTGGGCATACCGGCCTATTGTAGTGCGGGAGCGGGCAGATCGTTGGTTGGCAAGCGTTGCACGCCTGGGGTCTGCTCCTTGAAGATTCTCTCCCATGCCCGCGCGGGCTGAGCGTCTAATGGAACAGGCAGCACGGGCGCGGCGTATCTTTTTCTCATCCTCTTGCCGGCTCTCATCGTCTGCCCGGCGCGAGAGCCGCATCTGCATGATTCGATTCCTGCCAGAACGCGCCCGCCAGGCCGCCGGCCGGCTCGACCCGAACCACGCGTGAAAGGAGAGCCATGCTCCTTTTCTCCAGATCGATTCAGGCAGCCTCTGTGCTGCTGGGGTGCGCGGCGCTTTCGCTGCCGGCCCAGAACGCCGTCCACTCCGCGCCCATGATTGAGCGCTATGGCAAGCCCTACGTGATGGTCACCATCAACGGCAAGGGGCCGTACCGGTTCGTCATCGACACGGGTACCGGCGCGGACGCTTTTGTGAGCCCGGAGCTGGCCGACGAGCTGCACCTGCCCACCGCCGCGGAGGCAGTGCTGAGCGACCCAAGCGGGCAAGGTGGGCAACGAACGCCCATTGTTCTGCTCACATCCCTGGAGCTTGCCGGGGTGGAATTCAACGGGGTGAAGGCCATCCGGCACACGGTGACCGGGGAAGCGGGCTCCTGCCAGGGCTTGCTGGGATTTACGCTCTTCCGCGACTACCTGCTGACGCTGGATTTTCCCAACCGGCAGGTTCTGCTGGCCAAAGGCGCGCTCACGCCGGATGGGGAGAAGACGGTGCTGCCGTTCCGCATGCCGGAAGGGGTGCCGATCATTTCGCTGCGCGTGAACCGGCAAAGCGTGGAGGCGCAACTGGATTCCGGCGGCGGCGGCCTGACCCTGCCGGAGAAGCTGGCGGCTCATCAGAAGTGGGAGGTTGCCCCGGTCGTCTTTGCCACCGGCCGCACCCTGACTACGGTGTTCGCGATCAAGGCGGCCAAGCTGGCCGCGGACGTGAAGGTGGGCATGTACACCTTCACCCATCCGGTGGTGGAGATTCACCCGGCCTTTCCGCTGGTCAACTTCGGATCGCCGCCCATGCAGAGCTTTGCCATTACCTTCGATCAGAAAAGCCTGCTGGTGCGGCTCGGCGCGGACCACGACCACTTTACGCTGACGGCTCCGCCGAGCCCGACGCGGCTGACCAATCAGCCCAAGGCTGTGACCGCGCCCACGGACCTGGTGCCGCTGGGTTGAGGGGTCCCCGCGCGCCCAGCCGGAGGGGCGCATGGTGATCTTAGCAGCCTGTAGTGAAAGTCCAAATCACTCAAAAACTTCCCTCGGGGGCTAAAGTCCACCCTCTATTTTCAGCTTCTTGCGGCACGACTAAAGTCGTGCCCTTTCAAATCCCGACTTTCACCACAGGCTGTTAGGGAACCTCTGATTCGATGCGAATCCACGCCGGGCCTTCCCCCGGGGGATAAAGCCCAAGCTGATTCCCTTCCATTTGCGGCACGACTGAAGTCGTGCCCTTTCAAAACATCGACTTGTTCAGAAAGTCCTTAGACCGCCGCAGACTGCTACGCCAGCGCCCTGGCCGCTCGCAGCGTCGCCACCGGGTCGCCCACGGGCAGGAACTCCATGGCCACATTGTGCCGGTAGTTCAGCTGGGCCAGCTTTTTATAGATATTGCCGTAGTTGATCTCGCCCGTGCCCGGCTCATGACGGCCCGGCACGTCGGCGATGTGGATGAGCCCGATCACGTCGATGTGCTTGTCGAGCTTCTCGATCAGGTTGCCAAAGCCCATCTGCTCGTGGAAGATGTCGTAAAGAAACTGGACCTGGGGGTGGTTGACGGCGCGCACGATTTCGATGGCCTCGTTGGCCGAGGTGAGAAAGTACTTGGGGCGCTCTTCAACGTGAATGCACTCGAGCAGCAGACGGACCGGCTGTCCGTCGATCTGCCGGCCTTCGACCAGCGCGGCGGCGCGCTTCAGCGTTTCGATCGAGGCCGCGTGCTGCGCCTCGCGCGAGAGTCCCGGAACCACATCTCCCGAGAGGACAATCATGGCCGGACAGCCCAGCGTCTCCATGGGCGTCAGCGCCTCTTTCAGCTCGGCCAGAAAGGCGTCGCGGGTGGCAGGATCGGCCACGCCGTTGCGCAGGCCGGCGGTGGCGTCGAACTCGATCCCCAGCCGCTTGCGCGCCGCGTTGGCGCGATCGAAATCGGCCTGCGTCCAGTGCCGGGCGTTGTATTCGCCCACCAGTTGCACCTTGTTGTAGCCCGCCTCGGCCACCTTGGCCAGCCGTTCTTCAAAGGGCAGATCGGTGAACACCGTCCAAAGCATTACGGACAGCGGAAAACTGGGAGAAGCGGGAGCGGATGGGGCGGCAGGGAGTCTGGGCGAGGCGGCTGCCACAGCAGCCGCAGCAATGGACTGGGCAAAAGTGCGACGGTTCATAAGGCCCTTTCTTGAGCTAATCTGAAGAATCTTCTTACGAGCGCTGGACCTCGAATTCCGATTCCCTCAGGGGCTAAAGCCCAGCAGATTCATTGGTCTATTCATGTACGGGTTAAAGCCCGTACCCTTCAAAACTGTGGCTCTTCCGAATCTTTCTACGCCTTGGCCCCCGCCTTGCGCGACCGGCGCAGATCCTGCCAGTCCTTCTCCGTCTGGTCGGCGTAGAGCAGTCCAAACCTGGCGCACGCCTCGGCAAAGCCGTCGCCGGAGCCCAGGTAGCCGGCGATGAGGGCCGGGTCGCTGGAGCGCCCGTGGCCGCGGGCCAGCAACTCGCCGCAGACTTCGGCAAAGGCCGTGAGCCCTCCGCCCGCCAGGTCTTCCAATTCGATGGACCCTTTGTGGTCGTTGAGTTGGCGGACCAGGTATTGCCGCACGCCGATGTGGGTCCAGCCGAGAAACGGGTCTGACTGCACCTGCATGGCGCGCTGCCCGTCCGCGGTGCGCTTGCCGTTGTGCGTATCGGGGTGCGCGTCGGGGAGATAGGCGGTGTAGGCTGAGTCCGGCTCTTCCTTGATCTGCAGAAACAGCGGATCGTTGGGGCCGTTGCCCTCGAAGTAGACGCAGTAGTCGCGCAAACCCACCGAGCCGGTTCCGACCACCTTGAAGGCCACATCCACGGGGCGGTAGAAGGAGAGCAGGTGCTGGCGCTGTGGCTCCAGCGTCTGCTTGTAGGGATGGAGCGAGGCCAGAACCGAGGCGGCCTCCGCGCCGGTCACGCGCCTGAGCATCGGCCTGGCTTCCTTGAAGCGCCGGTCCCCGCCCTTGCCGGAGACCGGCTCGGTTAGCTGCTCCAGCGTGTGCTGCGGCGTGGCCCGCTCGGCCTTCAGCAGCGCCGCATGCACCGGCTCAACCTGTCCCAGCCGGTGCACCATGAACCGCCCCACTTCAAGATGCGGCATCTTGGCAAAGGCGCGCATCTGCGCCGCGTAGCGCTCCATGCATAGCTCCACGGCTCTGCGGATGGAAGAGTCCTTCAGCCCCGCCCCGCGCCCGGCCAGCGAGATGGAAGCCGCCATGCGCTTCAGGTCCCACTCGAAGGGCCCGCGAATGGTCTCGTCGAAGTCGTTGATGTCGAAGACCAGCCGTCCGTCGGGCGCGGCATAGGCGCCCACATTGCGCACGTGCGCGTCGCCGCAAAGCTGGCTCACGATGCCGGTCGAGGGCAGCAGGGCCAAGTCCGCCGCCATCACCGGCACGGCGCCGCGAAAGTAGCCGAAGGGCGACTCGGCCATCAGTTCATACTTCAGTTGGACCAGCGGCGCGACACGCCCCTTCATCGACCGTTCCAGCAGCACGAGCGGAGAATGCGTCCGGGCCTTGATGTTGAGGACGCCTTGTGCCTGGCGACTCACCTGCTTGCGCCGCGCCTGACCCAGCTTCGTGCGTTCCTGCGGAGTTGCCCAATGCATATCGGGGAACATACACCCTCGGGCTCAGGGGTGCAACTCCGTGTGCGTCAATGAAGTGATTGAATTCGGGAGCATCGGGATGCGGATTCGGCTTTAGCCGCTGCGGAATTGCAATTTGCTGAAGACGCCTTCCCGCAGGGGCTAAAGCCCTATTTCCTCTTTTGCCATTCTTGCGGCACGACTGAAGTCGTGCCCTGTTACAAAGCGATAGATTTGCTCTCGAAGCGTGGTTCTGGGTCCGGACTCAATCATTGAGACACTACAGTGGATTAGACTGCTTTGTGGAAGCTCATGCCCCGAGTACGCCTTAGGGCGCCAGGCCGGTTTCCGCTCCCGGAGGAACTCCTCTTGTCTCACAGAGCCGCTCTCTTGCTGTCCGCCGCTGTTGGTCTTTTCCTTGCGGCCCTTCCGCTGGTTCCCCAGGCCCCGCCCCGGCCGCTCACCGTTGAAGCCATCTTTGCGCACGGGTCGCTGGCCGGCCATCCGCCCGCAGGGCTCTCCTGGTCGCCCGACGGCAAGCACCTCACCTATCTCGATGGCGGCGAGCTGGTCGATCTGGACCCCGTCACCGCCCGGTCGCATGTGCTGGTCAGCCGCGCCAAGCTGGCCGCGCTCTCCGGCGCAGCCGGCTCTGAGACCGACAGCGACCATCGCGACCGCTACCAGATGGCCAGCTACCTGTGGGCGCCGGACTCGGCACACATGCTCTTCGACGCGAACGGCCGTCTCTGGCTCTACGATCTGCACAACGGAACCGGCGTGCAGGTCGGGTTCACAGGAATCGCCTCAGGCGATGATCCCAAGTTCTCTCCCAACGGCGAATTGCTCTCGTTTGTGCGCGACCACGGACTCGCCGTTTTGCGCCTCAAGGACCCTCAAATTCCGGCCAATCCGGTGGCCCCCGCACCCAACCAAACCGTCCTCAACGGCGAGGTCGATTGGGTCTACGAGGAAGAACTGGATACGCGCAGCAACTACTTCTGGTCGCCGGACTCGAAGAACCTCGCCTTTTTGCAAACGAGCGAAAGCAGCGTGCCCGCGTATCCCATCACCGATTGGATTCCGACCCACGCGCAGGTCAATCTGCAGCGCTATCCGCAGCCCGGCGACCCCAACCCCGACGTCCGCGTGGGCGTGGTGGCCGCATTTGGCGGCAAGACTGTCTGGGTCAAGCTCCCCATGCAGCCCGGCCAGGACTACATCCCGCGCTTCGGATGGGTCGATCGCAAGACGCTGTGGATTGAAACCCTCAGCCGCGACCACAAGCACCGCGACCTCTATTTCGCCGACGCCATCTCAGGACTGGCCCACTCGGTGCTGGAGCTGAGCGACGACAAGTTCGTCGACGACAACTACGATGTCTCGGCCGGCTACGGCTCCATTGTGCTCTCGAACTGGACCAGCGGCCACAACCATCTCTACCTCTACAGCTACGACCAGGTCGATCCCGTCGCGGGCACCGCCAAGCTGGAGCGCCAGCTCACCCAGGGCGACTTCGAAGTGAGCGACATTCTGGGCGTCGACCACGAGGCCGAACTCATCCGCTTTGCCTCCAATGAAGGCGACCCGCAGCAGCAGCAGCTTTGGGAAGTGAGCTTTGCCGGCGAGCGCAAGCCGCTGACCACCGCCCCCGGCTTCCACGAAGGCAACTTCGCTCCCTCCGGGGCCTTTGTCGACAAGCACTCCACGCGCCTGAGCCCGCCCAGGCTCAGCCTGTGCCAGGCGGCGGACAAGTGCAGCGACTTCTGGTCAACCCAGGCCATCGAGTCCTACCACCTTGCCGCTCCGCGCCAGCTCGAAGTGAAGGCTCACGACGGCGTCACTCTCTACGCCACGCTGCTGCTGCCCGAGGGCGCCCTGAACACGTCTTCGATCCCGCTCATCGTCAACCCCTACGGCGGGCCCGCGGCGCAGAGCGTGGTCAACCGCTGGGGCGACGGCCTGCTCTTCGACGAGTTGCTCGCCCAACACGGCTTCGCCGTCCTCCACGCCGACAACCGCGGCATGGCCGGCCGCGGACGCGACTTTGCCCAGGCAGCTTACCACAGCTTCGGCCCCATCCAGCTTGAAGATCAGTTGACCGTTGTCGACGCCGCCCTTGCCCAGTTCCCGCAACTCGACCCCAAGCGCCTGGGCTGGTGGGGATGGAGCTGGGGCGGGACCTTTACCCTCTACGCCCTCACCCACTCCGACCGCTTCCGCGCCGGGGTCGCCGTCGCCCCGGTCACCGACTGGCGCAACTACGACTCGATCTACACCGAGCGCTACATGAGCCAGCCTGCGGAGTTCCCCGATGGCTATCGCGAGTTTTCCGCGGTCAACTCCGCGGCCAAACTCAAGGGGCGCCTGCTGCTGGTCCACGGCACCGGCGACGACAACGTGCACATCGAAAACAGCGTGCAGTTCATCCAGAAGCTGATCGAGGCCGAGCTGCCCTACGACCTGCAGATCTACCCGCGCAAGACACATTCGATCGCAGGCGCGGACGTGAGGACGCACCTCTACAACCGCATCCTGGCGCACTTCGAGCAGTATCTGAAGCCGGCGGTGGAATAGGCGCAAAAAGGGAATCTACAGTTTTTTCATGGAGGGGCATTGCGGCGGCGCTACAGTTCGTGGCGGCGGAAGAGGTCGTCCTTGTCGCGGCTGGGGCAGTTGGAGCAGCCCAGGCAGCAGACCAGAAGCACAGCCACGCATACCGTCACCAGCACCGCGATCACGCTCCCGTTTATCGAAAACCAGTGCATCACGCTTTGCATATAATCCAGGAAACCCACACGACCGACAAATGTTTCGCCGATGAACCGAGCAAAGGAACCAACGGATCGATCCTCGGAACACCGGAATCCCGGCGAACTCATCTTATCATCGGCGCATTTTCTTCGTAACCCCCTAAGTTTCCTCTTGCCGAGAAGAGAATAAAAAGCGAAAATATGTCGAGCATGGAACCCGCTCCCAATCCGGCGCTGGACCCCATGATCGCCGTGGATCCGCGGGAAGACCATACCCCGGATTGGGGTGCGGAAACTGCCTCATCCGATACACAGCCAATCTCTCCACTGGATCAGATTCCAGGCCCCGCCCTCAACTGGCTCTTCGTCGACCTCAACTCCTACTTCGCGTCCGTAGAACAAGAGGTCCGTCCCGAGTTGCGCGGCCGTCCCGTCGCCGTGGTCCCCATGATGGCCGACACCACCGTCGCCATTGCCGCCAGCTACGAGGCCAAGGCCCACGGGGTCAAGACCGGAACCATGGTGGGCGAAGCCAAGCGCATGTGCCCCGATCTAGTTCTGGTGGAGGCGCGCCACGAGATCTACGTCGACTATCACCACCGCATCGTGGAAGCCGTGGAAAGCTGCCTGCCGGTGACGGCAGTGCTCTCCATCGACGAGATGGCCTGCCGGCTGATGGGGCGGGAGCGGCCGCTGCTGGCCGCCCTGGAACTTGGGCGCAAGGTGAAGGCGGCCATCCGGGAAAAGGTTGGCCCCTTGCTGCGGTCGTCGGTGGGGCTTGCAACCAACCGTTATCTCGCCAAGGTCGCCAGCGACATGGAGAAGCCCGACGGCCTTGTGGCACTGCCGCTCGATCTTCTGTCCGAAGCGCTGAGGCAGCTGACCCTGCGCGACCTGCCCGGCATTGGCCCGCGCACGGAGAAGCGGCTGAACGACAAGGGCATTCGGACCATGGAGCAGTTGATGGCCCTCGAATGCGACAAGTCCGGCGAGCTGTGGGGCTCGGTCTGGGGCGAGCGCCTCTGGCACTGGCTGCGCGGCGAAGACTTCGACATGTCCGAGACCGAGCACCTGAAATCGCTCTCGCACCAGCACGTCCTCGCTCCCGACATGCGGACGCCGGAAAAGGCGTATGCCGTGGCGCACAAGCTGCTCCACAAGGCGGCGATGCGGCTGCGCGCGGGAGGCCTCTGGGCTTCGAGCATCGGGCTGGCGATCGGGTTTGCGGGGCCGAACGGCGAGCGCGGGCCAGTCTCGAACTTCGGCGTGCCCAAGAAAGGATGGAAGAGCGAGATCAAGCTCAGCGAGTGCCAGGACAATCAGACCCTGATTGCCGCGCTCAGTCGTCTATGGGAATCCCGCCCGCCGGGCGAGGACTTCGCCCACCCTTACTTCATCGGCGTCCATCTCAACGGCCTGGTCCCCGACCGCCTCCACTCCCTGAACCTCTTCGAAGGCACTGAAGACGAGCAGAGCCGCGCCAAGCTCCTCGCCGTCATGGATCAGATCAATAATAAATACGGCCTGAGCACGCTGGCACCCGCCACGATGCTGACCGCCTACAAATCCGCACCCACGCGGATTGCCTTTCACAGCATCCCGGATCTCTTCTGAGAGAGAGGCCGAGTTCTTGAAGTTTCGCGGCGACGCCGCGCAGAGGCCCAGGCTTTCCGGCCGTGCTATCATGCGCCCAGTCACCCGCACCAGCTACGTTTTTGGCGGGCGTCCCGCGTTTGGTTGCGGTTACTGGAGGGCATCGTTCATGAAGATCGAGGAGATGGCAGTTGATGCGGCCGACGGCCCGGATCAAAAGCTTTGGTATCGAGTGGGCAGTATCGCCGCAATCGTCCTCGGGATTGGGTACATCGTAATCTTTCCGCTGTACGCCCGAGTCGGAGCGCCGCCGAGCGGCGGCGAGGCCTGGTTCATTTACCTTCCCGGGAAGACCAATCTTTGGTGGGCGATTCTTGGCATCTCGGTCTTCACGGACTTTCTATATGTGCCCCTCGCATTGGCCCTTTACCTGGCTTTGAAAATGGTCAACAAAAACCTCATGCTCGTGGCGACAGCGTTCATTGGGCTGTTTGTCGTCTTGGATTTGGCAATCACCTGGTCTCATTACGCCTCAATCCTCATGCTCTACAGCAAGTATTCCATGGCAACATCTGAGGTTCAGCGGGCGGGCTACCTCGCTGCTGCCAACTATGGCTCCGCTGTGCTGACTTCTCCTCTGGAAGTGGTCTATGCAATCGTGACCCTCTCGTTCGGGATCCTGGTGTCGGGTGTCGTCATGCTGAGGGGGGTTTTTGATAAGATCACGGCCTATCTGGCTTTGGCCACCGGTGTTTCCGGGATCGCTTCGTTGACCGGTTTCACTGTGGCCATCATTGGGAACGCCCTCTTTGCAACAGTGTGGCTGTTCTTCGTGGGCTACAGGCTGTACCGGCTCGCCAAGGGTTGATCCGGACCTAGTCCGTTCTCTTGCCGGGCACCTCAGAGCAGCGGAATCGAAAGCCGCTCATCCCCCGCCCCGAACTTTTTTCTCCCCATCGCGTACTCTCTGCATCCCCGCGCGCGCATTCCTGCGGATAAGAGAGTAGAAGCGAATCGCATGGCCCACGACTGGCACCCGGATTTTGAACAACTCGTGGACGCCCACCAGTCGATGGTCTTTTCGCTCGCCCTTCGCATGACCGCCGACCGCGGCCTGGCCGAAGAGATCGCGCAGGATGTCTTTATGGAGCTCGACCGCAACCTGGTTAGAATCGAAAGCCCCGCTCACGCCTGCTTCTGGCTGCGCCGGGTTGCGATGAGCCGCTCCGCCGACGCGCTGCGCCGCCGCAAGGTTCGCGGCATCGATCTGTGGGTTGAATTCGAGGACGTGCACGGCACGCCGGCGGAAGAACGGCCGTCTCCGCTCAGTACGCGGCTGGAGCAGTTGCTGGCTGCGCTGCCCGAGCCGCAGCGCGCGGCCCTGGTTCTCCGCTACCAGGAGGACCTGACGCCAGAGGAGATTGCCCGCACGCTGCAGGCGCCCCTGGCCACCGTGAAGAGCCACCTGCAGCGGGGCCTGAAGCTGCTGCGCGCCAAGGCAACAACGCATTTGAAGGAGTACGTGCGGGACAGGAAGTACGTTGAGGAAGCTTGAAGCGATGGACGAATTTGAACGCGAACTCGAACAGGCTTTTGCGCGCCGGCCGGCTCCGCCCAGCCTGAAGCGGCGGCTGATGGAGCGGCGAGGAATCCAGGGCCCACGACCCATCCAGGCGCAGCGGCCAGTCTTCAACTGGCAGCGACTGGCCGCCTCGCTTCTGCTGTCCGCGATACTTGCCGGCGGCGTGGAGTGGCGCATCGCCCAGCAGCGCCGCAGGGAAGAGGCAACCCGCGAACAGGTGTTCACGGCACTGCGCATCACCAGCCAGGCACTCGAGCGCATGAACACGCGGCTCGCGGCCCGCCACCGCGGCGCACAGGATTAGAGGATTCAATGAATGAATGCTTCTTTCAGAATTTGAATTCCCTCAGGGGCTAAAGCCCGTGGTATTTCGGCCCCCTTTTGGCACGACTGAAGTCGTGCCCTGACACGAAGCGTTTTTTGGAACACGCTCTAAGGAGAACGAACTATGCGAAACCGGATGGTAACTTTGATTTTGGGAGCGGTTGTGTTGGCAGGCCCGGCACTGGCACAAATGGCGCTGGCGCAAACCTCGTCCTTGCCCGAGCCCTCGCCCGTTGAGAAAGAGTTGGCCGCCCGCGCCTCCGACGTCACCGAGGTCACGCTGGGCAAGAACATGCTGGCCTTTGCCGCCAAGATCATGAACGGCAAAAACGAAGACGACGCCGAGGTCCGCCATCTGATCGAGGGCCTGGAAGGCATCTACGTCCGCGAGTACGAGTTCGACAAAGAGGGGCAGTTCTCCAAGGAAGAAGTCGATCAGCTGCGCAAGTACTTCGAGACCAGCGAGTGGTCGCCGATTGTGAAGGAGCGCGAGCGCAAGAGCGGCGATAGCACCGACGTGATGGTCAAGCTGGTCAACGGCGAGTCGCACGGCATGTTCATCCTCGATGTCGGCCCCAAGGATCTGACCATCGTGCTCATCCTCGGGCCCATCCACATGGACGACCTGGGCAAGCTGAAGGGCATCGGCGGCCTGAGCGCGCTGGGCGATGTGGCCAGGGACGTGAAAGACAAGGACAAAGACAAGACCAAGGACATAGACAAAGACAAGACCAAGGACAAGAAAGGCGACAACCAATGAAGCGTTTCTGGTTGATTCCCATCGGATTTGTAGCTCTCGCAGTCCCCGCGGCAGTGCTGGCCGGCAGCGGCCAAGGCGGCTTTGACGGCGTCGTGAGCTCCATCGAGAGCCGCTACCACGTGCATGCCACCCGCATTCCCTTCCTCGGTCTCATCAGCCTTGTGTCGAAGAAGGCCACGCACGGCGGCGTCGGCAGCCTGCACGTGGCGGAGTTCGAGTCGTTCACGGAACAGGTTGACGGAAATGAGCTGAATCGCCTGGTCGCCGAAAAGCTGGGCGCCGGCTGGGAGCGCATGATCCGCGAGACCAGCAAGAAAGGCCACGATCAGACGCTGGTCTTCACGCATCCGGAAGGCGACCGCATGGGGCTGTTCGTGGTTGATCTCGACGGCAACGAGATGGACGTGGTGCAGGTCTCCGTCGATCCCAGGCACCTGGACGACGACATCGGCCACTACAGCCATCACCACCAGGATAGCGACGCCGATCAAGACTCAGACAAGGACAACGACAGGGAAGGCGGTCAGTCGGATTAACTCGATTGGCTCCAAGCCCGCCAGGAACCAACTTCGCCGCCAGGAATCAAGCTCGATACGGGAATCAAGCTGTGCCTATGCGGGCAAACCCGCGCTGCCTAGACTTGGGTTCAGCATGGCCAGCCTCGCTCACCCGCCGACCTCGGACTATCGCGGCCGGCTTGCGCCCTCGCCCACCGGCTACCTGCATGTGGGCCACGCGCGCACCTTCTTCACCGCCTGGCAGCGGGCGCGCGACGCCGGCGGCGCGCTCGTGATGCGCATGGAAGACCTGGACCCCGACCGCAGTAAATCTGCCTTCGCCGAAGCCGCCTATGAAGACCTGCGCTGGCTCGGCATTCGCTGGCAAGAGGGGCCCGACAAGGGCGGCCCTTTCGCGCCCTACGTGCAGAGCCGCCGCGGTTCCATCTATCTGGCCGCCTGGCGCGGCCTGCTCCGAGGCGGTTTCCTCTACCCCTGCAAGTGCTCGCGCAAGGACCTCGAATCCGCCCTCGCTGCTCCGCACGAAAGAGCCTCGCCGGCCGCGCAGGGCTCCGCCGGCGGCGGCAAGGGGGACCTCGAGGATGACGAGCCCATCTATCCTGGAACTTGCCGGCCCGGAACCTGCCGCCGCCTGCTCGCCAGCCCGGCGCAACTGCCCAGCCCCACTGCCCACGAAATTGAATCGCCCGAAGGCTCGAACTGGCGCTTCCGCGTGCCCGACGGCGAGGCCATCGAGTTTGTCGATCGCAACCTGGGCCCGCAGCGTTTTGTCGCCGGCCAAGACTTCGGCGACTTCGTGGTCTGGAGGCGCGACGGCGTCCCCAGCTACCAGCTCGCCTGCGTAGCCGACGATGCGGCCATGGGGATCACCGAAGTGGTCCGCGGCGCCGACCTGCTCAAGTCCACCGCGCGGCAGATCCTGCTCAACCGGGCTTTGGGCTATAGCGATCCCGCCTGGTTTCACTCACCCCTGGTGGTGGATCACAACGGCCGGCGCCTGGCCAAGCGCCACGACTCGCTCAGCATAAGGGCCATGCGCCAGCGCGGGCTAACGCCGATGAACATCCTGTCAGCAGACTTGCCCGTGGAGGGGTGACCCGCCGCCCCGCCCGATCCGGCGTCACCACCCGCCGCCAGCTTCCGCCGCCAGCTGCATCTTCCACTTGATAGAGTGCGCAAGCTTCTCAATCTCCGCTAGCGTGCGAAGGTCGTCGCGCGTCAACGAATCGGCACCCGACTTCTCAATCTTCGCGTTCAGTTCCTTGGTCAGCGTCACCAGCTTCTCTGTGTCGGAAGCCATCGACTTCAGGCGGGACGCCACGTACCTCAGGTACTGTTTGTCCTCGAAGGTCAGAGTCCTCTCAGGCGCAGGGCCGTAATCGGGGGCCTTCTCATTCACAAACGGCGGCGGGGGCGACGGTGGCGGCGGCGGATAACCGTTCACCGTAACCGGCGGCGGGGGTGGTGGCGGCGGCGTCTTTTGGGAATATGCCAGCTGACTCGCCGACGCCAACAACAGCGCCAGTCCCAACGCCCAGATTCCCCGCTGGCTCGCTCGGTTTCGAACAACGATCCTCGGGGACCAGAGCATTCTGTTGACCCTTCCTGGCAGGCGGCATAACAGACGGCCAGCGACCTTATTCTCGTGGCCGCCCCCGGGTATTCTCGATTCCCGTTGTCAGTCCCCAGGCAAGCTGCCTGATGCAACCCGATTGCGGATGACCTTGGCTGGACGGGGCACACGCCAGCCCCATCCCATTCAGCCTATACCCCGGCCGTCTGAAGGTCCTGTGATTCCGGTCAACCGTGCCGAATAAACTTCCCGCTGTGCAACTCGTCCATTGCCTTGCGCAGCTCGGCTTGGGTGTTCATCACGATCGGCCCGTACCAGGCCACCGGCTCCTCCAGCGGCTTGCCGCTTACCAGCAGGAACCGCATGCCCTCGGGGCCAGCCTGGACCACGATCTCGTCGCCGCGGTCAAACAATACGAGCGAGTGGTTTTTGGCATCGTAAACCGGAGTGGCGGCCGGGTCAACGGCCGACTCGGTCAGCACCGCCTGCGGATCGGAGGCGTCGCGGAAGGTTCCGGCGCCGGCAAAGACATAGGCGAAGGCGTTGCGCGTGGTCTCCACCTGGATGCGCTTGCGCTTGAAAGGCAGCACGGAGATGTCCACGTAGCGCGCAGCCACACTCGATTCGGTCGCAACTCCTTCGACCGGCCCCTGTTTGCCCCAGAACTCACCGCAGATGATGCGCGCCCTGGTCCCATCGTCCTCGGTGACTTCGGGGATCGCGCTGGAGGGAATGTCCTGGTAGCGCGGGTCGGTCATCTTGAGCGCGGCGGGCAGGTTGGCCCAAAGTTGGAACCCGTGCATGCGGCCCCGCTCATCGCCGTGCGGCATTTCCTGGTGCAAGATCCCGCTGCCGGCCGTCATCCACTGCACATCCCCGGCGCCCATCTTGCCTTTGTTGCCGAGGCTGTCGCCGTGCTCGACTTCGCCGGCCAGCACATAGGTGATGGTCTCGATGCCCCGGTGGGGATGCCAGGGGAATCCGGCCAGGTAGTCCGCCGGATTCTCGTTGCGGAAATCGTCCAGCAACAGGAACGGATCGAACTCCTGGGTCTTGCCGAAGCCGAAGGCGCGCTGCAACTTAACGCCGGCCCCTTCGATGGTGGGTTTGGTTTCAAGCATCTGTTTCACAGCACGAAGCGACATGTGACCTCCTCTGCCTTACACAGGATTGGATGCGCGAGGGAGATATTCGTTGCAACAGGTATCCTGGTCGGCGGCGATCTCCACACGACTCCGGCTCTCCTGCTTCTCGCGATCGAGACGCTGGGGCCGGTCTGGAACGATTCTTTCTGAATGGTCCTTTTGCATTTCCACCTTGCTTTCTGCACAATGGGTGGAATTACTCGTGGCCACCACGAAGAAAGCCGGTTCACAATGCCCATCCCTGTCTTGAAGCCTACTGCTGCGGTCAACGAAACATTTGCAGGCGTGACCTATCACATCGAAGGCGAACTGGTTCCAACTCTGCACCTTGAGCTGAACAGTGTTCCCGTTTACTTCGAGCACTACATTCTGTTGTGGAAGGATCTCAATGTGCAGATCGGCATCAGGCCGCTGAGCGGAGGGCTCAAGCGGGTGCTCGCCGGGATGCCGGTCTTCCTGACCGAGGTCCGCGGACCGGGACAGATATGCTTCAGCCGGGATGGCGCAGGTCATGTTTTTGCAATTCATCTAAGGCCCGGTGAGCGCGTCGACATGCGCGAGCACCAGTTTTTAGCCGCTACCGGAAACGTGGAATACGGCTTCTCGCGGGTGAAGGGAGTATCCAACATGTTGCTGGGCGGAACCGGCTTCTTTGTCGACCACTTCACCGCGCAGTCTGGCGAGGGCATTGTGTGGGTCCATGGATATGGAAATGTCTTCGAGGTAACTCTTGCAGCCGGAGAGCAGATCGATATCGAGCCCGGCGGCTGGATCTACAAGGATCCATCGGTCACCATGGAGACTCAGTTCCAGAGGTTCTCTACCGGACTGTTCGCCAGCGCCGCCAGCTTTGTCTGGAACCGCTTTACCGGCCCCGGAAGGGTCGGAATCCAATCCATGTACGTCCACATGCCCACCACGGAATAGCACACCATCCCCACCAGGCGTGGCCGTGCTCAGCTCCAGAGCTGAACACCGTTGCGCCCGTGCCCTATTCTGAGTAAAGACCGCTCGATGGTCGGCTTGATTTCAAGCATCTGCTTCACTGCACGAAGCGACACGTGACCTCCCAGCGGAGCCGAAGCAAGAAGGCTGACTTTCAACTCATTGAAAACCGCTCACCGTTTGAGGCCGGCTCGGGGAAAGACGGGGGAAGGCTGCTCCGGTTCCGTTTGTGCGTACTGAGCATTGGATTCACGAGGAGATGATTCGATGCAATGGGGAGGCTGTGCGGAGCCGCTTCGCTCCCCTCTTCACGACCATTTACGCAAGGCTATTTTTCCGGATGATACCAATCTGGTGATGGTCCGGCGGCCTTTTCGATATCGGCCACGAAGCTGCCATCGAGTTCACGGGCCAGCGCGGCCAGATTCTCCACGATCTTGCCCCATTGCTCCGCATCGGTTAGAGGATACTGACCGAGTGTGGCGCGCGGAGCGACCGGCATGGAGAGGGTTGCGGCAAAGCCGAGCCCCATTACGATGTAGTGCGCCAGAAAGTTGTGACTCCAGGTGCCAACGTCGATGGAGATTCTGACGGTGAGATTGCCCGGGCTGCGACGATGAAGAGTAAAGGTTCCCGAGCCGCCTTTGCAGGAATACCCCATAGGGCCGAAGATCTCATCGAGCGCGGGCTTGCGCGGGCCGGCGGGCTGATTGGGATTCAGCCGCGGCGCTTCATTCTGCGGCGGCAGATCGTGGGGCATCCGGGCGCACTCTACGATTTCGGAGAGGCGGGCGCGATAATCGGCGAGGATGGGTTTGACGGCCTCGACCGCCTTAGGATCGGCGCTGGCGGCGGCGAGTCCGCTTCGAGTTTGCACCGTGGCAGAACTGGCGATCTCGGCTTCGCCCGGCAAAGGAAGCTGCTTCGTACTTCTGATCTTTCCGCATGCAGCCAGCACTTTGGCAACCTCATCGGGAAGAGGAGGCAGCTTCTTGGCGCCGGGATCGGCTTCCACGATGGTGCAGGCCGACAGCGAGCGATTGCGCCCATTTACCCACCAGCTATCGCTAAGCAAGATGCCCGGAATCATATCGGCAAAACGCGGCGACAGCGAGCCGAGCGATCCAAACCGATCCGTAAAGAAATGAAGTTTGATGGAGTGGAAGGGAAACGAGCGCGGCACGCCCTCGGCGATCGCAAATAGCGTTTCAAAGGGAACGCTCTGGCCCGCTGCGGGCGAATGCGGCCCGTTGGAGATGCGGCGCGACCCCTGGATGCCCGGCATGGGATCGGTTTCGGTTACAAATTGCTCCAGATCGGGAAAACGCTTGAGGACACGATCAACGCTGGAGACACGTTTGATGTTCAGTTTGGCAGCCACAGCCGAGGCGGTGGCTGAATCGCCGAAGTTGAACTGAATCAAGGGCTCGCCAAGGCCCCCTTCGGCAAACGCCAGATGCACTCGATTCAACACCTCGGCCAGCGGCTCTTTTCTGCTGGCCGCAAAACTGGTGAGCAATGCAACTTTCATAATTGGTTCCAAGCTGATTCCATCAGGATCGACAGATCCCCGTCAATGCCCCGTATCGGTGACTCGGGGCCGGTTCAACATACCCTACTGCGCCACAACTCTGGATGAACCCGCATTTTGACCGTAGGCGCGGACGTTATGCTGAGAGACGAGTATCTCCGTCCATGTCCGACTTCGCCCAAACCGTCAAGCAGCAGGCCGACATCGTCAAGATCGTCGAGGGCTACATCCGCCTCCGCAAGGCGGGCGCGCAGAACTACTCCGGCCTGTGCCCGTTCCACAAGGAGAAATCGCCGTCGTTTTCCGTTCATGCGGTAAGGCAGTTCTACCACTGCTTCGGCTGCCAGGCCTCGGGGGATGTGTTCAGTTTCGTCGGCAAGATCGAAAACGTGGGCTTTCCCGAGGCGGTAAGGATCGTCGCCCAGAAGTGCGGCATTCCGCTGCCGAAGAAGGAGTTCTCCTCACCCGAGCAGGCCGCCGAATCCCGCTTGCGCACCAAGCTCCTGGAACTGCACGAAGCCGCAACCGCCTTCTATGAGGACCAGTTGCGCGGGCCCGAGGGCGCTGTCGCCCGCGAGTACCTTGCAGGTCGCGGACTCTCGGTCGAGGGCATTGCTAAATTCAGGATCGGCTGGGCGCCGGACAGCTTCAACGCGCTGCGCGACCGGCTGAGCGGGATGGCGGACGACGAGACGCTGCGGATTTCTGGCCTATTCAGTTCGAAAGAGCAAGGGGATGGGACGCTGGGCCATATTTACGACAAATTCCGCAAGCGAGTGATGTTTCCCATCGCCAACGAGAGCGGGCGGGTGATCGCCTTCACCGGCCGGACCCTGGAAACCGGCGACAAAGCCGGCCCCAAGTACTTCAACTCGCCGGAGACGCCGCTTTACTCGAAGAGCCTCGTCCTGTTCAACCTGGACAAGGCGCGCACCGCCATCCGCCAGGCCGAGTTTGCGCTGCTGGTCGAGGGCCAGATGGACTGCATCTCGGTGTATTTGCGCGGGATACAGAACGTCATCGCCACCAGCGGCACGGCCTTCACCGAGCAGCAGGTCGCCCTCCTCCGCCGCCACACCGCGCAGGTGCTGGTCAACTTCGACCCAGATACGGCCGGCGCCAACGCTGCGGAAAAATCCATCGCCCTGCTCACCGAGGAGGGCTTCACCATCAAGATCGTGACCCTGGAGGGCGGCCTGGACCCCGACCGCTTTATCCGCGAGCGGGGCGTCGAGGCCTACACGGCGGCTCTGCGCGGCGCCAGCCGCCAGGCAGACTATCTGATCGCCCGCGCCCGGCAGCTCTTCCCCGGCCAGAGCGCGGAGCAGAAGCTGAAGGCCATGAACTTCCTTCTGCCGCACATCCGCCGCATGCCGGAAAAGCTGGCCCGCGACCAGTTTGCCGGGGACGCCGCGCAGAAGCTGGGCATCGACTCCGCTGTCCTGCGCGAGGAGCTGCGCCAGGCCGCGCTCAGGCGCCGCGACCACATCGAGATCCGGGCCCCTGTGCTCTCTGAAGTGGAACGGGTGCTGCTGCGGGCGTTGGCCATCACCGACCCGGAAAACGAGCCGGCCCGACGCCTGGCGACACAGACAATCGCAGAGCAACCTTCGTGGTTTGAGCATCTTGGCACGTTCGCGGCGCTTCAGGCGTTGGCCCGCCGCCAGGCCAACGACCCCATGGATGCGGTCGAAGACCCGGCGCAGCGCGCACAGCTCGCCGAGGTGCTGCTGGCCGAAACCAAGCCGCCCCAGGAGACGGAAGTCTCCAGCGCCATCCAGGAGATTCAGGAGCGGGCCATCGCCAGCCGCCTGCGCGACTTGCGCGCCCTGATCGCCGAGGCCGAGCGGCGTGGCGACTTCACCGAGGTGACCCTGTTGACCCAGCAGAAGCTGGAGCTGGACCGGGCGCTCAGGGAGCTGCACAACCGCCGGGCGCCCGAGCGCTAGGCAGCAGCCGGCAAGCCCGGAATCCATGCATCGAACCAGCCCCCGATTGCGTCTAACTTAAAGAACCGAATGCGGGCGGCAGAGGAAAACCGCCCGTTCCGGCCGGAAAGCGGACTGCAAGCGCCACCGCCGCGTCAGGTTTTCGATTGGCGTCTGCGGCAGCCGCTGTGGTAATCTATTGATCTCTGTGAGGATGCGCGCCCCCTCTGCCCCACCTATGAGCTCCGGCTCGCGGGCGAACCAGGTGAATCCTGAAGCGCTGGTCATCCTCTTGAAGAGCATCCATCTGAAACCGCTTCTTTTTTGCGGGTAGCCGCAGGTCTATCTCCGCACGCGCCGTGATTTCCAGGCGGGAAGTCTTTTTTGAGCGCACGGAGCCAGGCCCCCGCACCGGTGCGCAACGAGGTGCCTAAAAACGATTTGCGCGAGAGAGCAGGATTATTTTGGCGATTGACGACAAATTTGAGCACGACATGGACAGCCTGATCGAAGTGGGCAAGGAAAAGGGCTATCTCACCTACGGCGATGTCAACGACATCCTGCCGGATGAGCTGGGCACGGCCGACGATCTGGACGACCTGATAACCACCATCGGCACCCAGGGCATTGACCTTTTGGACAGCCCCAAATTCGGCGCCGACAAGGACTTCGAGCAGGAAGAGGGCGAGGACGTCGAACTCGACCTGACCCCTGGAACGCTGGAGAAAACCAACGACCCGGTGCGCATGTACCTGCGCGAAATGGGGACGGTGCCGCTGCTGACGCGCGAGGGCGAAGTCGAAATCGCCAAGCGCATCGAGCGCGGCCAACTGCGGGTGCTCAAGGCCATCTCGCGCTCGCCCATCGTGATCCGCGAGATCGTCGCCCTCGGCGAGGATCTCAAGCGCGGCGTCCGCAACGTGAAGGAAGTGGTCATCTTCGACGAGGAAGAGCTCACCGAAGAGGTGGTGCAGACCCGCGTCAAAGCCACCGTCGCCCGCATTGACACCCTGGTGAAGCACCAGAAGAACATTCAAAAGCTCGAAGAGAAGCAGCCTGTGCTTCCGGCCAGCGGCGCCAGCAAGCCCAAGCTGGCCGCGGCGCGCCACAACCGCTGGATGATCTCCCGCGAGAAGGTCTTCATCTCCCGCATCGTACGCGAGCTCAAGTACACGGCCCTTGAGCGCAAGCGCCTGCTCGACAAGGTCAACAAGACCGTCGATACCATGCGCACGCTGGAGCGCCAGATCCGCTCGCTCGACCAGAAGCACGAAGCAAGCAAAAGCGAGGAGCTGAAGAAGGAGTACCGCCGCCAGCAGAAGAACTGCAAGGCCGATCTCGAAAAGATCGAAGGCGACGCCGGCGTCTCTATTGTCGAGTTGAAGCGCACCCAGCGCGAGATGATCCAGGGCGACATGGACGCCGAGCAGGCCAAGAGGGAGCTGATCGAAGCCAATCTTCGATTGGTTGTTTCCATCGCCAAGAAGTACACCAACCGCGGCCTGCAGTTCCTCGACCTCATTCAGGAGGGCAACATCGGCCTGATGAAGGCCGTGGACAAGTTCGAATACCGCCGCGGCTACAAGTTCTCGACCTACGCGACCTGGTGGATTCGCCAGGCCATCACCAGGGCCATCGCCGACCAGGCCCGCACCATCCGCATTCCGGTGCACATGATCGAGACCATCAACAAGCTCATCCGCACGTCTCGCCAACTCGTCCAGGAGCTGGGCCGCGAGCCGTCGAGCGAAGAGATTGCCAAGCGCATGGACATTCCCGTCGCCAAGGTGCGCAAGGTGCTCAAGATCGCGCAGGAGCCCATCTCTCTCGAAACGCCCATCGGCGAAGAGGAAGACTCGCACCTCGGCGACTTCATCGAAGACCGCCAGGCCGTCTCGCCCTCGGAAGCCGTGATCAGCGTGAACCTGAAGGAGTACACCTCGCAGGTGCTGCGCACCCTCACGCCGCGCGAGGAGCGCGTCATCAAGATGCGGTTCGGTCTCGAAGACGGCTCCGAGCACACGTTGGAAGAAGTGGGCCAGAGCTTCCAGGTAACCCGCGAACGCATCCGCCAGATCGAAGCCAAGGCCCTGCGCAAGCTGCGCCATCCCTCGCGCAGCCGCAAGCTCAAGGCGTTTGTTGAAGGCGTCAAGGAAATGTAAATCGGCAACCAAACAGCCGACAAGAGCCGCAGTCCGAGAGGGTTGCGGCTTTTTTGTTTTTGGAGTTGCTAACACGAGCGTAGCTTGTCTCCTTTTATGCTATAGTTATTAGCGAGTACGGTTTAACGCACGGGCTATTTCACCGGGACGAGTTCCCATTTGATCATTCCCACCGCGTTCGCGGTACTCAGCACAGACTCAGACTCAGATTTAGTTTTGTTAATACATAGTGCCCGCCCGGCAGGGCAAAGAGTACTCCCTACACCGTAAACCGGTGCAGTAATCCTCTTCTATTCGCCGGGAGAATAGGAGAGTTGTATGTACGGCCTGGGTTCCCTGTTTTGCCGACCTGCCAATCACAGGAAGCGCAAGCCCTTCAATCTCCATACTTTCTTGACCAGTGTGGAACTCGCCGCACTACGTATCGCCGTAACCATCATATTTCTCGACTGGCTCATCCGCCATTTGATCCAGGAGGTTGGGCGATGAAGGCCTGTTCAAACGGCGGGCGGC
The DNA here is from genome assembly GCA_031296215.1 of Occallatibacter sp. Taxonomy (GTDB): domain Bacteria; phylum Acidobacteriota; class Terriglobia; order Terriglobales; family Acidobacteriaceae; genus Telmatobacter. Next base: position 1,395 of record JARLGE010000175.1, on the reverse strand, counting down.
CTAGGTCCGGCGGCACCTTCTCTTGGTAGTAGGTTAAAAAGCTTGCCATCTGCCGGGTGCCCCATCCTTCCGTGCTCTTTGCGGAAGGGTGGGATCCACCAACCCTCACCCCGGCACCACCGCCCGATTTCCCTGCTTTCGCGCAAACTCGCACAGCCCCTGGTCGAACGTGACGAGCCGCGCGTGCGCGGCCTGGGCAAAAGCCAGCAGCCAGCAGTCGCCCACCCACTTCGCCGCGGCCTTGCCGGCGAAGGGCTCCGTCGCCCGCCGAAAGCCCACGTCCACGTTTCTCGGCTCGGGATAGAAGTCAACACGCGGGTCCTCAAGCCAGCCGTCGTAAACGGCCCAAGCGTCGCCCAGCGTTAGCGTCCTGTCGCCCATCACCGCTGTATTAGTCAGCAAGCACAGTAAACCCATTTGTGTAAAGCGGGAGAGGATAAGAATGGAGTCGTCAGGCAGCCGGTCCAGCCAATTTGACGCAAAGGCGTGGTGGCTGTGCCCGCCGTCCGAAAGTGCCAACCACACATTAACGTCAGGGAAAAATGAGGTCATAGGGATTCTCGTCCACGGGGTAAAGGGGACCTCGTTCCCCCCCCGCCGAAATCATAGGCCCTGTTACCCGCTTGCCCTTCTTCGGTTCGGCATAGGTCTCCTCGATTGCTCGCACGATGAGCGAGCGGATCGAGGCGCCCGAGCTCTCCGCGCGCTGCCGCAGACGGTCGTGAAGCGGCTCGGGAATATCGACAGTGGTCCGGACTGACATGACATGATTATGTCACAAGCTGGTTGAATCCGCATCCAGCTCCGCCAATTTCGCAGGGCAATCGCATTTGAGTCAGATAGCTTGGGTATTTGAAAGTGGGCTGTTTGGAAGGCGCGGAAAAGGGCCGAATGAAGGGTAATAGCGGATTCCAAATGCGACAGGGGCTAAAGCCCTGTCTTTTCTGAGCGGCATTCTGCGGCACCCTTCGACCCCGCTCAGGGCAGGCTATTGAAGTCATGCCCTGGTTACGAAGCAGACTGCGATAGAGCCTTTCGCGCAGCCTGAGACCCCATGTGCCATCAGGGTCCAAATGCGAATGCCTTTGCCCCGATGTCGGTAGTGGGTCAGTTTGAGAGAGCATTCCCTCGGGGGCTGAAGCCTGCGTTGATTTTGCGGTTGATGTACGGGCTAAAGCCCGTACCCTTCAAACTGATCCACTACCCAAATGTCCCCGTGCTATCGCGAGCCCGCTCCGGCTTGCTACAATCGCGGGTTGATTTCGCGCCGGGAGTTGGCGTCGCGAATTTTGCTCAAACGTTTCACTTGAGGCAAATCCCGCCCACATAGGGAGAAGGACGATCGCACATGGAAAGAATCACCCGCCGTCAGTTTGGCAAGACCTTGGCCGCCGC
>JARLGE010000174.1 GCA_031296215.1 Occallatibacter sp. | reverse complement strand
TTGTTTTCGCCCGCGCGCCAGAAGAAACACCGCCGCTGGCCGGAATAGCCCCTGAGACCGACAGAGCACTGGATTCTGAAAGGAACCGTATCGCCGTGGTGATGATTCGTTTGGCGCGTTTCGGCGCCCGCAAGCAGCCCTACTACCGCATTGTGGCCATCGAGAAGGACCGGGCCCGCAATGGCCGCTCCATCGAGGTTGTCGGCACCTACAACCCCCGCACCAGTCCCGCCACCGTGGAGCTGAAGCACGAGCGGATCGCCTACTGGCGCTCGGTGGGCGCGCAGTTCTCAGACATTGTGGAGAAGTTGGTGGCCAAGAACCCGGTGAAGGCCGCCGAGGCCCCGCTCACCCCCACCGTCCCGGCCAAGGCCGCGGTCGCAGCCCCCGTCGTGGAAGCGGCTCTAGAGGCAGTAGAAGCCCCGGCCACTTCGGTCGAAGCCCCCGTCGAAGCCTGAGCGCTTCCGACCCCGCAGGGGAGCGATTCTGAACGCATTTGAGGCGAGTGGGAGCCGGTTTCAATCCCGGCCCCTCACACATTTGCTGACGGCGAGCCCTCGGTGGTGTTACGATTCTGCGCACCGATCCATGTCACTCATTCTTGGGATCGCTAATTTCCGGGGTCGCTGAATTCTGGACCCATCCGGTCAGGGGCACGAGCATGACCCAACACGATTCCATCTCAGTAGACGAGCTGGTCCGCGAGATCGCCCGCGCGCTGGTCGACGAGCCGGAAGCAGTGGCCGTCGAGGCAGTGAGCCGCGACGAGAGCACCATCCTCAGGCTACGCGTGGCGCCGCAGGACGTAGGCAAGGTCATCGGCAAGCAAGGCCGCACCGCCCGCTCGGTGCGCACCATTCTGGGGGCCGTGAGCATGAAGCTGCATCGCCGCTACACGCTCGACATCCTGGAAGAAGACGACTAACCTTGCCGATCTGTGCCCTGCCCCGCTTCGTCCTGGCCGGACCCGGTCCCGCCGCCGGCGAAGTTCCGGAGCTTCCGCGATGACCCCGCCTGAAAGCGGGGAGGCGTGGGTCTGGCTGGCGCGCATCCGCCGCCCCCAGGGCCGCAAGGGCGAAGTCTTCGCCGACATCCTCACCGACTTTCCAGAAAAATTTGCCGAACGGCGGCGGCTCTGGCTGATTGTCGATGCCGAAACCCCGCGTGCCAAGGCGAGTCCGTTGAAATCACCTCCGGCCCCGCGCGAAGTCGAACTCCAGGCCCACTGGCTGCACAAGGGCGGCATCGTCCTGCACTTTTTACAATCCAATTCCATCTCCGACGCGGAAACGCTTGCCGGCCTGATTGTTGCCATCCCGCTGGAGCAGCGCGCCCCGTTGAGCGAAGACGAGGTCTACGTCGCCGACCTGATCGGCTGCACGCTGGTCGACGTGGCCGGTGACGCGCCCGTCTCTGTGGGAGAGATTGTAGAGGTCGACCGCAGCGCCGGCCCGGTGGCGCTGCTGGTGGTCCGCGGCGTCGAGTCCGCGGATGAAGTCTTGGTCCCCTTCGCCAAGAGCTATCTGCGGCGCATCGACCTGGCTGCCAAGCGCGTGGAGATGGCGCTGCCTGAAGGGCTTGTGGACCTTAACGCGCCGGGAAAACTCTAAGGGCGCCTTTCACAATTTGCTTGCTGATGCGGAGTATCGTACCGCAGGGGCTAAAGCCCACGTTGATTTTGCAGCGTTTGCGGCACGACTAAAGTCGTGCCCTGACACAAAGCGGGCCTTTGAGACTCCTGACTTATCCCGATCCCAACGCTTCACCAACGCGGACTCCGCGTTATTCCAGCCCCAGCGGCTTCCACACCCCGCTCTCCTTCAGCGCCAGTTGGGTCGGCCGCGGGGGGCCGTTGGGCGGGACCGTCACCTCGACCCACAGCTCCTGCCCCGCGCGCACCGGCGTGGGGTTGGCCGCGTGTTCCCCAATGTAGAAGTCCACCGGCGTCTCCAGGCGCAGTTCCTCGCACGACACGCCCGGCGATGCAAATACCATCTGCGCGCTCGACTGGCTCTCGGACTCGGGAATCCGGATCGCCGCCAGCCTGTTCCCATCCACCTTCAGACGAGCCGGGAACGTCACTGGCTTCGGTCCCCTGATCTTGTACCTGGTCCCCGTCTGCACGCCGTTCTTGTCGCGCGGCAGGTCGGCCAGCTCGGCCGAGGGCAGCGTGCTCTGGCAGCCGTCCACCATCAGCTGTAGGCTGGCGTAGCGGCCCCGCATCAGCATCTCCGGGTCGTAGACGACGGACCGCGTCCACACCCGCGGGCAGGTCCAGCGCTGGTAGAGATATTTGCCCGCAATCGACGAGACTATCGCCAGTTGAATGACCAGCACGGCGATCGATGCACCGGAAATCGAGGTCTTTCCTATCTTCATAGCGCCTCCTTCAGGGAAGCATCCTTCGCGGGAGATTCGGGCGCGTTCATCCGCGCCATCAGGCCGCGGCGCATCTTTTCCAGAGCCCAGCCGCCGGCCAGAAACAGCACGCCCAGGCCGATCAGCCCCAGCGACCGGCC
>JARLGE010000022.1 GCA_031296215.1 Occallatibacter sp. | reverse complement strand
GCGCTGAGCCTGGTTGCGGGCACATCGGAGTTGCGGCATCTGCGGGCGGGCGACCCGGAGGCGACGCCGGGAGCCAAGCTGCTGCAGGAGGGGATTCCTACCCTGCTGGCGCCGGAGCCGGTGGTGTCAGGGACGGCGCTGGCGACGCGAAGCGTGCCACCAACGGCGGCGAACCTGGACGTTGTTTTTCCCGTGCTGCACGGAACGTTTGGCGAGGATGGGACGATTCAGGGCCTGTTTGAGCTGGCGGGGATTGCGTATGTCGGGTCCGGGGTTCTGGGTTCGTCGGCCGGCATGGACAAGGACGTGATGAAACGGCTGTTTGCGCAGGCCGGGCTGCCCATTGTGAAGCATGTGACGCTGCTCCGCGCGGAGTGGGAGAAGCATCCTCGCAAGGCCATTCAGCAGGTGGAAGCGGCGCTCAAGTACCCGGTGTTTGTGAAGCCGGCGAACCTTGGCTCGTCGGTTGGCATCAGCAAGGCGCACAACCGTAGCGAACTTGGACCGGCGCTGACGCTGGCGGCGAAGTACGACCGCAAGCTGGTGGTGGAGCAGGGCGTGGGCGGCAGCGGCACGCGCGGGCTCACCGCCAAGGCACGCGAGCTTGAAGTGGGCGTGCTGGGCAACGATGATCCGAAGGCCAGCGTGGTGGGCGAGATTATTCCCGGCAAGGAGTTCTACGACTACGAGGCGAAGTACCTGTCTGAGGGCTCGGTGCCGGTGATTCCGGCGAAGTTGACGGCGGCGGAAGCGAAGCAGATTCGGGCGATGGCGGTCGCTGCGTTCCGGGCTTGCGACCTGGCCGGGTTGGCGCGGGTGGATTTTCTTATGGAGCCGGACGGGAAGCGGCGGATCTATCTGAACGAGGTGAACACGCTGCCTGGGTTTACGCAGATCAGCATGTATCCCAAGCTGTGGGAGGCGACCGGCGTGGGCTACAAGGAGCTGATTACGCGGCTGATTGAGCTGGCGCTTGAGAGGCAGGCGGAGAAGAACCGGACTTCGTACAGCAGGGACTGAAAAGCAGGGAACAGGGAATAGGGAACAGGGAACAGCTGCGGACACTATTCGGCGTCCCGACAAAGCAGCATTGGGAACTGCTTTGACCCCTGCGGTGTCTAAAGAATGGGCAGGCATGAACATCCGTACGGTGCAGTTTGGTTTTATTCCCTGTTCCCTACTCCCTGTTCCCTGCTTCACCGTATCCTAGTTCCTGAGGGACTTTTACCATGACCTTGCTGGATGCTCCGAAGTTCGACGCCGCGCGCGAAAAGCGCAGGCAGGTATTTTTGTACAGCACGGCAGGTTTTCTTTTTGTTCTGCTGGTGGCGTGGTGGCTGGTGGCGGGTCGTCCGGTGGACTGGCCGTGGAACTGGAATAACTACATGATTGGCAGGATGACGGTGGACCACTTCCTCACGGATGTGGAGAAGAACGACCTGGCCGGGGCCTACGGCATCTGGATTCACGACAAGAACTGGCAGCAGCACCCGACACAGAACGGAGCGTATCCATTCGCGCGGTTCCAGCAGGACTGGAGTGGAACCAGCCCGGACAACGAATACGGGGTGATTCAGAGCCACAAGATTGCGCTTGCCGCACGGTATGGGAACAGTGTGCTGGTGGCGGTGCTGATCAACGGGCGCAAAAGCAAGGCGCTTAACCTGGATTACGACCCGAGAATGAAGTCCCTGGACTTTGCGCCGCCGGGCGTGGAACTTTACCTGGGGCCGTAGAGTCAGGGGCAGCGAGACGGCGAATCTGGAGCTTTCGATTTAGTGGTCGTTTTTTGGTTCAGGTGCGTCTAACCTGTCAGGGGTGCACCATGCCGCAAAGCACGCATGAGCGAGTCGCAGAACTCCACAATCTGGCCGAGCATGCCCACGCTGCCGCCGCAGTTGCACACGGCAAAGGCGATCATTTTACCGCGCACGAACTCAGCAAGAAGGCCTTGGAACACTCGATGAATGCCTATAGGCAGTCGGAAGAACTGGTGGAAGAAGCGCGGATTCTCGCCCGGCAGTAAGCGCCGGCTGGAGAGTATTGCCACCTGCCTCGCTGCTGGTGTGAAGGATTGATTTCCGCGCCTTGAGGGATCCTCTCACGCTAGATGAGCGCGGAGATTGCGGCTTCCAGGCTGGCCCCGTCCTCTACATTCAAAGATTTCTGTTCTGAATCGATCTGCTTGAGCAGTCCGCAGAGGACCTTGCCGGGGCCGACCTCAATGAAATGCGTTGCGCCGGCGGCGACCAGGGCGTGCATGCAGTCGACCCAGCGGACGGTTCCGGTGACCTGGCGGGTGAGTGCATCGCGGGCGGCGTCGGCGGTGGTGATCAGGCTGCCGGTGACGTTGGCGGCTACCGGGATGGTTGGGTCGGCGAGCGTGATCCCGGCCAATGCGCGGGCTACTTCTTCCTGCGCGGGCTGCATGAGGGCGCAGTGGAAGGGCGCGCTGACGGGGAGCATGACGGCGCGGCGCGCGCCTTTGGTCTTGGCGATCGCGGAGGCCCTTTCGACCGCGGCCAGAGCGCCGGAGATCACGGTTTGCGAAGGCGAGTTGAAGTTGGCGGCGGAGACGACGAGGCCGGTCTCGGCGGCGGCTTCGGTGCAGGCTTCTGCTACCAGGGCGGGGGCAAGCGCGAGGATTGCGGCCATGGCTCCCTGGCCTGTCGGAACAGCTAGCTGCATCGCCCGGCCGCGGGCTTTGACCGAGCGGACGGCGTCGGCGAAGGTGAGAGTGCCGGCTGCGACGTGGGCAGACCACTCTCCCAGCGAGTGCCCGGCGGCGAACGATGGGTGGATGCCCTTTTCCGCGAGTACGCGCCAGGCGGCTACGCTGACGGTGAGGATGGCCGGCTGGGTGTTTTCAGTGAGGCGCAGGTCCTCTTCAGGACCTTCAAAAATCAGCCTGGAGAGCGGAAAACCCAGGGCTTGATCGGCTTCGGCGAAGGTTGCGGCGGCGACGGGGAAGTTGTCGGCGAGGTTGCGGCCCATGCCAACGGCTTGCGAGCCCTGGCCCGGAAAGAGAAAAGCGAGAGTGTTGGACATTTCAGTGAACATTTTATCTTCTCGAACCGCATGTAGTGGGGTAGACGGCGCTTGCGAGCCATGGGATTTCGGAGGGATTTGCGACGATTTGCGACGGAAAAGGGCGGTTTTGCGACGGACGCCCATCCGTAAACTCTTTGTTTTCAGGAGGGTTTTTTGGGGTGCGTGTGTAAGTGCTTTGTCATCAACGAAACTGGTCAGGGGGGTAGGGGGTACGGACCGGTCACATCCCTGACGGACCGAATCGGTGGCTTCGGTTGTGGGATTCCTGCTCATGAATTCAGTGTGCGCTTTTCGACGAAATAAACTGCAAAATCGAGAAAACAAATCTGGGAACGGACGGATGGTTCTTCCGCGATCAACGGGCAGCTAGAAAAGGGGCCGGTTGAGGGCGGAATCCGACCCGGAGTGTTGCAGGGGCTAAACAGGCTGCGGAAAAAGGGGCAAATCCGGGGTTGTTGGAATCCTCGCTTTAGCAGGGGCTGAAGCCCAGCATTGATTTGATTGGCTCTATCGGCCCGGCTGAAGCCGTGCCCTTGTTACAAAGCCTTGAAAATCGGCACTCGAAGGGGTTTTTCAGCAGTCTGTAAAGCCCAACGTTGATTTTAGGGGTCTCTGCGGCACGACTAAAGTCATGCCCTGTTACAAGGCACCACAGCATCGATTATTTCAGCGAAGACGGGAGACTAGTTCCAGCGCTTCTTGTCGTCGTGGTCTTTGTCCAGCGGCTTACCCTGGCCGTCGAAGCGAACTGTCTTGCCCTGGGAGCGCATGTAGACCTCGAACTTGCGGGCGGCTTTGTGGCGCTTCCAGCGGTAATAGCGGTTGCGCAGTCCGAACCACTTTTCGCTGACAGCGTAGGTGACGCCGCGGCGGGGCGCGAGGCGGATGAAGATCCAGCCGGCCAGTGCGCCGCCCAATTGCGCAAATGCGTACATGCGCTCAGAGGAAAAAAGCATGGCGATGGCGATAAGGCCATAGATGACGGCGATGTAGCGGGCCTTGATGGGGATGGTCAGCATCAACAGAAATTCCATGTTGCCATAGAGGATGCCGATGGCGATGAGCATGCCGAAGATGGCGCCGAAGCAGCCCATGAGCGAGATCTCCGGGAGTTGATAACCCAGAGGTCCGCTGAGTCCATAGATGGCCGTT
>JARLGE010000173.1 GCA_031296215.1 Occallatibacter sp. | reverse complement strand
GCCGCACCCAACATCCAATTCTTCATGCTGCCCATAACCCCTTCCCTCCAGCCGGCCAACGTGCGAGGCTCGGCCCGGCTTCTTTCCGCTCTGAGGCTTGGTTTGTGCTGCCTCCGCGGTCAAGCCGGTTATGTACTGATTCAACAGAGGTTTGAGGGAAAGGTTGCGGGCGGCGCGAGAAAATAAACTGCCGCAACTTTCTCGAAGAATGGGGTTTATGGCGCTGTTTTGAGTACCGCACGGCCCTCTCGCCGCGCCAATGGTACATTGGAGTTTCGCCTCCATGTTTACTACTTCCCAGCACGCGCACTTCATCGGAATCGGCGGCATCGGCATGAGCGGGATTGCCGAGATCCTGCTCAACCTGGGGATCCGGGTGTCGGGCTCGGATCTTCGGCGGGGGCCGGTAACGGACCGGCTGGCCAGCCTGGGCGCCACGATTTACGAGGGCCACGACGCGAGTCACGTGGCCGGCGCCACGGTGGTGGTGACCAGCTCGGCGGTGAGCCCGCTCAATCCTGAGGTGCTGGAGGCGCACGCGCACAAGATTCCGGTGATCCAGCGGGCGGAGATGCTGGCCGAGCTGATGCGGCTGAAGTATGGCATTGCCATCGCGGGGATGCACGGCAAGACGACTACCACGTCGATGGTGGCGTCGGTGCTGGCCGCGGGCGGCTTGGACCCGACGGTGGTGGTGGGGGGGCGGGTGGACGCGCTGGGATCGAATGCGCGGTTGGGGACGACGCAGTACCTGGTGGCCGAGGCCGACGAGAGCGACCGGTCGTTCCTGAAGCTGTCGCCGATTCTGGCGGTGGTGACCAACCTGGACCGCGAGCACATGGACTGCTACCGCGACATGGCCGACGTGGAGAGAGCCTTTCTCGACTTCATGGACAAGGTGCCGTTCTACGGAGCGGTGACGGCGTGCGTGGACAACGCGCTGCTGAAGGGGATTTTGCCGCGGGCGCGGCGGCGCGTCTTCACGTATGGCGTTGCCGCCGAGGCCGATTACCGGCTGGAGTTTCTGGGGGCCATCGAGGGGCGTTTCGCGCGCTTCCTGGTGCACACGGCCGAGGGGCCACTGGGGCCGTTCGAGCTGCATGTGCCGGGACGGCACAACGTGCTGAACGCGACGGCGGCGGTGGCCATTGCGCGCCAGCTTGGGGTGCCGGCGGACAAGATCGCCGAGGGGCTGAGCCGTTTTCGCGGCGTGGACCGGCGCTTCCAGTTGCGCGGGCAGGCGCGTGGGGTTGCGGTGGTGGACGACTACGGGCACCACCCCACGGAGATTCGCGCCACCCTGGCCGCCGCGCGGGAGTGCGGCTACAAGCGCATTCACGTTGTTTTTCAGCCGCACCGGTTCTCCCGAACTCTTGATCTTTTGGACCAGTTCGCCGGCGCATTTGGAGATGCGGACACGGTGACCGTGCTACCCATCTACGCGGCCAGCGAAGAGCCGATTCCGGGCGTAACGGCGGAGGCGCTGGCGGCTCGCGTCGAAGGGCCACAAACTCTGTACGCTTCCGATTTTGCGGCAGCGGTAGCTGGCGTGGTCTCCTCGGCAAGCGAGGGCGACCTGATTCTGACGCTGGGCGCGGGCAATGTGAGCCAACTGGCTCCGCAGATTCTCAACGCGCTGGAGGCGGATTGGAAGGCGGCGGTCGAGGCGGTGGATGCGCACCGGGAAAACTAGCACCAAGACCGCGTAGTTTTGTGGTTTTCCAGGTCTCAAAATCGAGACCTGGGGCACCCGGCGCGGAGGTTTTGTAAAGCGCTCTTCCGGGGCTAAAGCCCAGATTATTTGGGTTTTCTGCGGCACGGCTAAAGCCGTGCCCTTTCAAAGCTTGGTTTATGCAACCAAGTTAAGGATGGGGTCGCATTGCCGTTGAGCATTCAAGAGCAGTTCGGGCAGATCGACATTTATGTGTTCGATCAGATTCTGCGCGGCAACATCGAGCCCGGCATGACCGTGGTGGACGCCGGCTGCGGCTACGGGCGCAACCTGGTGCATCTGCTGCGGCAGGGCTGCGAGGTGTTTGCGATTGACCAGAATGCCGAGGGTGTGGAGCACGTGCGCCAGTTGTCTGCATCGCTCGAGACCGGATTGCCCGAGGAGAATTTCCAGGTTGGCGCGATCGAGGAGATGCCGTGGCCGGACTCGATTGCAGACGTGGTGCTGTCGAGCGCGGTGCTTCACTTTGCGCGGGACGATGAGCACTTTCACGCCATGCTGGCGGGGATGTGGCGGGTGTTGAAGCCGGGCGGGCTGCTGTTCTGCCGGCTGGGCTCGCGGATCGGGATGGACTTTGAGCGGCTGCGCGGCAACATCCACCGCATCGGCGACGGCTCGGAGTGGTTCCTGGTCGATCAACAGATGCTGGTCGACTTGACCGAAGAGCTGAACGCGGTGCTGGTTGACCCGCTGAAGACGACGATCGTGCAGGATTACCGCTGCATGACCACCTGGGTGCTGCGCAAGCGGAGAAGGTGAGGCGCCTCAGTAGAGCCCGCCGCCGGGCTGCGTGGAGTGGACGACGCCGGATTCGACGGAGAGTTTGTATTGGGTTGCATCGCCGGTCCAGGTTGGCAGGTTGAAGGTGTGGCCGGGTGCGACCTTCTGTATTTCGTATGGGCCGAAGGTCAGCGGCTTGTTTGACGCCATGACGCCAAACCTGCCTCCAACCATCATGCTGGATGCGCCTGGCGCTTCGACGAAATAGGCGTTGCCGTGACCGGCGACAGCGGCCTTGCCGTCCGGTTCCAGCAAAACGGCCGCGCCCTGCTCCACGCCGATGCCGCGGATGCCCATCCCGGGCGGCGGCAGCGGCTTGCCGTCCGGTTCATTGAGGCGCGCCAGGAACACCAGCAGCCGGCCCATGCGATTGCGCTTGGCGAAGTGGGTGTCGGCGATGATCCCTTTCAGAATCGGAATCTCGAGGAAGTCGCGATTGAGAGTGATGCGCGGGCCGAATGGATCGGCCATGGCGGTCTTGCCGTCGAGGTTGGGGTCGTCGGGCTTGTCGCCCTGCGCGGTGTAGGCGTACTCGCCCATCACTGCGAGACCGGCGCTTGTTCCTCCCAGAGGCACGCCGCGGCGGATGGCGTTGTTGAGGGCTGATTGCACGGGAGTGCCCTGCCAGAAGTTGATGTAGTTGGCCTGGTCGCCGCCGGAGATGAACAGGGCCGAGGCGTGAGCGATGGCCTGGGCAACAAAGGGATCGAGGGCCGCTTCGCGGTTGGGGATGACGAGGGTGGCGACGGAGTTGAGGGTGCAGAGCTTCTGGATGTAGCCGTTGTATTCGTTGTCGCCGGTGGCGCGCAGCACCAGCAGGTCGCCCCCGCCAGCGCGGTCGCAGAGGAAGCGGAAGGCTTCGTCGAGATCGGCGCCGCCGCCCATGAGCGCGTAGCCGGGGCGGGGAGTGGCTGCTATGTTGGCGGGGTTGCCGGCGCGGAAGTAGCGATAGGCGGGGGCGGTTTGGGCGGAAGCGGCGACGGCGAGCGAGAGCAGAGCGAAGAGCAGCAGGCGCGGGCGGGGCATGAATCTAGCGTAGTGCATCGGAAGTGAGTCTCAGGTCGCAAAAGCAAGACCCTGGGGCACCCGGAGATCACCGATTCAGGCGGCGTGGACACGCTCGACGGCAAGGCGCAGGCCCATCGCTTTGAGAATGGCCGACAGGCTGCGGAGCTCGGGGTTTCCCTGTTCGGACAATGTTCGGTAGAGCTGCGTCGGGTTCAGGTTCGCCTTTTCCGCCACGGATTGCACGCCGCCAAAGGCCTTCGTCATCTGGCGCAAGGCGATGAGAAGTTCAGCCTGTTCGCCATCTTCGAGAATGCTGTTCAGCAGTTCGAGCGCATAGGCCGGATCCTCCTTGAACAACTCCGTCATGGCTTCGTCGTGGGTTCTGTCTCTCATTGCTTTTTCCTCCCCTGCCAGTCAAGCCAGTATTCACAGGCTCGGTCGATATCCCGATCCTGCGTTCGCTTGTCGCCCCCGCACAGCAGCAGAACCAATTGAGTTCCGGCGACGGCATAATACACTCGACAACCCGGCCCGATGTCGATACGAAGTTCCCAAACTCCATCGCGGCAAAACTTGTGATCGCCGAAGTTGCCCAATTCCATCCGGCTGATTCTGCGGTCAACATCAATCTTGGCCGTCGTGTCGCGGAGCTGGCGGCGCCATTCCATGAAGACGTCTCTTTCATCGCTCGTCAGGTAATGGCGAATCTCGTACACACTCTGATTGTCGTTTATAAACGAATAACTGTCAAGAAGGGGTGTCTTTCACTTAGTGCCCAATCTTGTGAATCCGCTTGCGAGAGGAATCGTCGCCGGAGGACCGAAACGACAGTAGTCCCGGACTCCTGTCCCCAGCCCGCTGTCTCGAAACGAGACAGCACGTAACGAGCTGGGTTCCTCTGGGCGCAATGCGGAAAAAGGCCAATAGAGCGCGGGCTATATTGAAAGCTGGCGGCTCTCACGACCCTGCTCAGGCGTGAATAACCAAGGAAGAAACCAATCCCGGCCTCTGATTTTCGAGGATGAAACGCCCGGCGAATCCCGCTTTCGGCGCGTGCAGACCGGTGTGCCCCCGAACGGGCGCGCACTTCCGGGCATGCCGCTGGAGATGCGAGACCCGGACGATGAGGATCTCTCGTCCATGGATGGGCGGTCGGGGGATGGGCGGCGCGGCAAGGACAAGTTCAGCGCGCCGCGGGGGCCATGGTGGCGTCCGGCGTCGAGGGTGGGGCGCGTGCTTCTGGGCCTGGGTGCGCTGCTTGTGCTGGGAGGGCTGACGGCAGGCGCGCTGGCTCTGAAGACCTATCTGAGCAGAGACGCGCGCTTCCGCATCGCCGGGGCCGGCAACATTGAGGCGGTGGGGCTGACCGAGGTGCGGCGCGCGCAGATGCTTCCCGTGTTCGGCGAAGACATCGGGCGCAACATTTTCTTTGTTCCACTGGGCGAGCGGCGCAAGCAACTGGAAGCGATCCCCTGGATTGAGCGCGCAACGGTGATGCGCCTGCTACCCGACCAGATTCGCGTCTCGGTGGTGGAGCGGCAGCCGGTGGCGTTTGTGCGCCAGGGCCAGCAAATTGGTTTAGTCGACAAGGAGGGCGTGCTGCTGACCATGCCCGCGGCCATGATGGCGCAGCACAGCTACTCGTTCCCGGTGGTGACGGGCGTTGACGCCAAGGAGACCCTCGCGCAGCGCAGGATGCGCATGGCGATTTACGGGCGGCTGCTGGGAGAGCTGGACGCGAACGGCCAGCACATCTCAGAACAACTCTCCGAGATCGATTTGACCGATGCGCAGGATGCCCGCGTATTGATGCCTGAGCAGGGCACGGACATCCTGGCGCATTTTGGGGACGATCGTTTTCTGGAGCGCTACCAGCGCTACAAGGCGCACATCGCGGAGTGGCGGCAGCAGTATCCGAAGCTGGCGGCGGTGGATCTGCGCTACGAGAGCCAGGTGGTGCTGGAGATGACGCCGGGGACCGACGCGGTTGCCGCGGCGGTGGACGGGCCGGGCGCGCCCGCGGCAACCGCCGACGCCGCAACGGCAGGCAAGCCTTCGGCCGCGGGGATTGCCAGCGCCGCGGCGGCCGACACGAGCGCGAGCAAGGCCGAGTCGAACAAGCCCACGGCTAGCGTGAGCAAGCCGGCGGCCAGCGCCAGCGCGGTCAACGGGGCAGGGAAGCCGGCGGTGGTCAACCAGGCGACGGTCAAGCCAGCAACGGTCAAGCCAGCAACATTGAAGCAGGCAGCCGCGAGCAAGCCAAAGACTTCAGCGAAGAAGGCCGTGAAGATCGAGGAGTTGGCGGCGCGGCAGCGCGCGGCGCACGAGCACGCGGCAAAGGCGAAGGCCGCGCGCGCCAAGGCGGAAAAAGACAAGAGGCGCGCGGCCGATCACGACACCGCGCTGAACGAAAGCGCACCTTCCAGCAACCGTCCGGCACCGGCCGCGGCCGAGGGGCAATGAGCGCATGAGCCAGAAGCAGGACAACCTGATGGTGGTGCTGGACATCGGCAGCGCGCAGACGCGGGTGCTGGCCGGGGAGGTCTACGATGGCGCGCTGCGCTATCGCGGCCACGGGGTGGTGGAGTCGGCGGGGATGCGCAAGGGTCTGATCAGCGACCTGGCGCCGGCGGCGAAAGCGGTGAAGGCGGCCAACGAGCTGGCCGAGCACACGGCCCGGATCAACATTGACGAGTGCGCGGTGGGGGTGGGCGGGCCGCACATTCGCGGCATCAACACCAACGGCGGCTTCGAGCTGGGCAACCGTATGCGCGAGATCACGCGCGAGGATGTGCGCACGGCGGTGGAGCGGGCGCGGGCCGTGGAGCGGCCTCCGGACCGCGAGATTCTGCACTTGCTGCCGCGCCAGTTCATTCTGGACGAGCAGCCGGGGATCTTCGACCCCGTGGGCATGGTGGGGGCGAGGCTGGAAGTCGATCTGCACATCGCCACCTGCTCGGGGAGCGCGCTGCAAAGCACCATTACCTGCGCCAACCGGGCGGGTCTGGAAGTGACGGAAGCGGTGCTTGAATCGATTGCCGCGGCCGAGGCCACGCTCTCAGCCGACGAGCGCGAGTTGGGCGTGTGCCTGCTGGACATCGGCGCGCACTCGAGCGACCTGGCCGTCTTTTTCGAGGGGGCGGTCGCTCATACCGCATCGATTCCCATCGGCGGAGCGCACTTTACCAACGATCTGGCCGTGGGCTTGCAGATGCCGGTGGCCCAGGCCGAGGAGTTGAAGCGCCAGTACGGCCACGTGGTTGTCACTTCGATTCCGCAACTGGCGGAGATCGAGATCCATAATCCGAACCCGCAATCGCTGCGGCTGCGCGCCATCGCCGAGATTCTGGAGCCGCGGGCGCGGGAGCTGCTGTATTTTGTGAAGGAGAGCCTGCGGCAGGGCGCGGTGGTGGAAGCCCTGGGCGCAGGGTGCGTGTTGACCGGCGGCGGGGCCATGATGCCGGGCATGCTGGACGTGACCGAGAGCCAGTTGCGGGTACCGGCGCGCACGGGATTGCCGGTGCGCCTGTCGCACATGCCGGGGGAGTTGGTGCACCCGAGCTTTGCCACGGTAATCGGCATGCTTCTCTATTCACACCGCACCCGCGTGACGCGGGCGGCGGAAGACAACAGTCTGCGCGCCAAGCTGCGCGCCATTTTTGCAGCCAGTTTTTAGTTGCCCCAGGAGGACGAAGCCGCCATGGAACAGGAAACGAAGCAACCCGGAGAGATGCGGATTCAGTACCACGATGAGCCGGTGCGCGGCGCTCGCATCAAGGTGATTGGCGTGGGCGGGGGCGGCGGCAATGCCGTGAACCGCATGATCCAGGCGCAGTTGGCGGGCGTGGAGTTCATCGCCGCCAATACGGATGTGCAGGCTCTCAAGCTTTCCAAGGCGCCGGTGAAGCTGCAGCTTGGCGTGCGGCTGACGCAGGGTCTGGGGGCCGGGGCCAATCCCGACGTGGGGCGGCGGGCGGCTCTGGAAGATTCGGAAAAGATCATCGAGGCGCTGGAGGGCGCGGACATGGTCTTCGTGACGGCGGGCCTGGGCGGCGGAACGGGTACGGGGGCGGCTCCGGTGATCGCGTCGCTGGCCAGCGAGATGGGCATTCTTACGGTTGCGGTGATCACGCGGCCGTTTGCTTTTGAAGGCAAGCGCCGCTTGCTGGAGGCCGAGCGCGCCATGAAGGAGCTGCTCGAAAGCGTCGATACGATGATCGTGATCCCCAACGAGAAGCTGCTGGTGGTGGCCAAGGACGCGGGGTTTTTCGAGAGCTTCCGCATCGCCGACGACGTGCTGCGCCAGGGCGTGCAGGGCATCAGCGACATCATCGCCATCCCCGGCATCATCAACCGCGACTTTGCCGACGTGAAGACGACCATGGCGGGGATGGGCCACGCGGTGATGGGCACGGCGGTGCGCTCGGGCGAGAATCGCGCCATCGAGGCGGCGCAGGCGGCCATGGCGTCGCCGCTGCTGGAGGCCGGGGCCATCGACGGCGCGCGCGGCATCCTGATCAATATTACCGGCTCGTCGTCGTTGAAGCTCTCGGAGGTCAACGAGGCATCGTCGCTGATTCAGTCGGCGGCGCACGAGGACGCCAACATCATCTTCGGCGCGGTGCTGGACGAGAAGATGGGCGACGAGGTGAAGATCACCGTGATCGCCACCGGCTTCCGCGACCAGATGCCGGAACGGCGCGCCCGCATGCTCTCGATCGGCGAGGTGACCGTGGCCGAGGAGCCGGTGGTTTCGGTGCCGGTGATGACAGCGGGGAACTGGATGAATGAACCGAAGCCGTCGACGGCGGAGATTCGGGCCACCGTGGCTCCGTTCCTGAGCGAGGAGGAAGAATCAGTCGAGGCGGAGAACGGAGGCGGGTCCTTTTTCGGATCTTCCGCCCACGGCGCCGCCGGCCATGGCGGGGTCGCGGCCACGGAGCCCGATGCGATTTCAAGCCCCCGTCCCGATCGTGAGTTCGAGGCCGGATTCCGGCCGCCGGAGCCGGAACTTGTGGTTGCCGCTGCCCGGCCGCAGTTTGCCGCGATGGGCGAAGAGCCGTCCTACGCCCCTCCGGCGCGGGACGATAAAGCCGGTTTTGGCAGCGTGGCGCGGGTCGAAGCGAAGGCGCAAATGGGCGCCTCGGAAGCCGCGCCCGCGCTGTTCGGGGGAGCCGAAGAAGAGGCGCAGCGGGACCTGGACACGCCCACGTTCATGCGCCGATTGCGGTTCTGAAACGGGAATGGGGAGGGTCCAGGGTAGGCGTTGTTCTTTTGGAATTCTGCGCCGGGGCTGAATTCGTGCAATAAAGCTCTATGGCGTATAGTTCAATTTAGCTCAAACGAAGGAAGTGCTCCCCCGGAAGTGGAATGGAGGGATTGTTGGCTTTCCGGCTAATGTGAAAGTAATCAACGCATCTCTTTCAGCGTGATTCAGATCACATTCGAGTCCGGCGCGGAGCAAGTAAAGTCAACCCATTTCCGGCAGATGCTGAAGACAGCACACGGAATGGCCGATATGGACGAAGTGCGCCGCCCAAGGTCGGCCGCATGGCACGAACTTCATCGTTGAGAGGATGTTAGCTGAATGAAGCTTTCGCGCATTTGGGCTTTTGGATTGGCAACTGCCTTGCCCTTGGCAGGCCTGGGAACTGTTGGCGCAGCGGCGTTGGACGCTCCGCACACCCTGCATCGGGCCCGGACGGCAGAGCCTCATCTGGCCGATTCGCATCGCCGCCATGCCGCGGCACATGCGGCCACCCACGCTGGCACGACAGCGACGAAAGCCGCGCCGGCGCATCTTGGCGCCAAGGCAGCACCTTCAGCGCAAGCGGCCAGGCTGACCCCGCGCGGCAGGGCCAGGGCCGGCGCACGGCGGGTGGCCCTGACCACTGGCCGCCATCACTACTACGAGCGCTTCACCGCCAGCTCCTTTGCCAGCGGCGATATTTTTGCCGGCGATGTGACGGCCGGCGAGGACCCGGTGGTCCGCCAGGCCGCCATCGACGCGCTGGGCGACATGAACGGAACGGCGGTGGTGATCGACCCATCGAACGGGCGCATCCTCGCCATGGTCAACCAGAAGCTGGCGCTTTCGCCGGGCGCGGAGCCCTGCTCGACGATCAAGATCACCGTGGCCATGGCGGCACTCTCCGAGGGCTTGGTCACCCGCGACACCATGGTTCGGCTGGACGGCTTCCGCATGAACATGACCGACGCGCTGGCGCATAGCAACAACCTCTATTTTGAAGAGCTGGGCAGGGAACTCGGCTTTGAGCGCGTGCGCCACTACGCCAACCAGTTCGGCCTGGGCGAGCTGGCCGGATACAACATCGAGGGCGAACAACTGGGCGTCTACCCCGACCAGGAGCTGCCTGCAACCGAAGGCGGGGTGGGCCGCATGTGCAGCTTCGGGCAGGGCGTCTCGCTGACGCCGCTGCAACTGGGCGCCTATGTGGCCGCACTGGCCAATGGCGGAACCCTCTACTATCTGCAGCATCCCACCACGCCAGACGACATCGCCGCCTTCCAGCCCAGGGTGAAGCGGACGCTGGACATTGCCCGCTATATCCCCGACCTGCAGGATGGGATGGCCGGCGCGGTGGAATACGGAACAGCACGGCGCCTGCGGGCCAGCTTCCACGAACTGCCGGTGTTCGGAAAGACCGGGACCTGCTCGGACAATGGAACCCGCTTCGGCTGGTTCGCCTCCTACTCCGATTCGCCGCAGGGCAGTCTGGTGACGGTCTTCTTCCTGGAGGGCGGACGGCCGACCTTCGGCCCCCGTGCGGCCGAGCTGACGGGCGAGTTCTACAAAAACCTGTGGGACCGCAACTACTTTGCCGAGAAGGCGCAGACGGCGGAGGCCGCGCAGCCCGCACTGGTGCAAGGCACGGACAAATAGACTGGGTTGGCCAATCTTAAAGCGCAGAAAAGCCGCCCGTGGGCGGCTTTTCTGCGCCTGGGGTGAGGTTTCCTGATTGCATGAAGCGAAATCGCCTCCAGCATCATCGGATAGGGTGAGAGCCTCCTCAGTCTCTTCTGTAAACGGCAAACCGGCAGAGGGTGAGGGCGGCCTGATTCCCCGTTTCAAGCGCAGACAGGATTCCCCATGGAGTTTCCGACTCACATCTTGCTAGCTTACGGCTACCTGCTGCTGTTTGCCTGGGTTCTGATTGGGCAGAGCAATCTGCCGCTGCCAGCCACACCGATTCTGCTGGCCGCCGGCGCGCTGACCGCCGAGCACGAGCTGAGCTTTCCGCTGGCTCTGGCTGCAGGGGTTCTGGCGACGACGGTTGCCGACAGCGCGTGGTTCCTCGTTGGCCGCCGCTACGGGCACCATGTGCTTCGGATTCTCTGCAAGCTCTCAATGGAGCCGACGGTCTGTGTGCGGCGGACGCAGGACTCGTTTGGCCGCAGGCGCCAGGCCACGCTTCTGATTGCCAAGTTTGTGCCCGGCCTGGCCACGCTGGCGCCGCCGGTGGCCGGGCAGAACGGCATGGCCTACGGCGAGTTCCTGCTATTCGACGGGCTGGGCGTCACGGCCTGGGTGGGGTCGCTGCTGGCCCTGGGCAGGCTGTTTGGCGACGTCCTCGGGCGCGACCCCCGATTGCTGGACTGGGCGGGCCGCTTCTCCGGCGCGCTGCTGATTCTGGGCATTGCCGGCTTCGTTGTGGCCCGCATCGTTCGCCGCCGCATGGTGCTGAGGGAGCTGGCCGCCGCGCGCCTCGAGCCGGAGGAACTGAAGCGGCAACTGGACGCCGGCGAGCCGGTCTACATTGTGGACCTGCGTCATCCGCTGGAGCTGCTGCCGGACCCGTTCACGCTGCCCGGCGCGCTGCTCTTTTCGCCCGACTCGCTCGCCCACCGCCACCACGAGATTCCCCGCGACCGCGACATCGTTCTCTTCTGCACCTGCCCCAGCGAGGCCACCGCGGCCAAGACCGCCATGACGCTGATCAAGCTGGGCATCGAGCGGGTGCGGCCGCTGCGCGGCGGCTACGACGAGTGGAAGCGGCTGGGGTTCCCGCTCGATCAGGTGCAAATGAAACCCGTCGCGCTCCAGACCATCCAGACGCTTTAAGCTAGAGGGTTGATGTGCGGCCAGGCCCGCACGGGAGCAAACCCTTGGCTTACGACGATCTGCGCGCATGGATCAAAGCACTGGAAAAAGCCGGCGAACTGAAGAGAATTACGGAAGAAGTTTCGCCGGAGCTGGAAATCACGGAGATCACCGACCGCGTGAGCAAGATTGGAGCGCGGCCGCGTGCCGGCGCAACGAGTGGTGCGGCGCACGGAAGCTATGCGCCCGGCGGGCCGGCGCTGCTGTTTGAGAACGTGAAGGGGCATCCGGGGCACAAGGTTCTGATTAACCAGTTCGGCAGCGAACGGCGCATGGCGATGGCGCTCGGCGTCGATAGGCTGGATGAGATTGCCGAGCGCATCAAAGGCCTACTGAACGTCAAAGCCCCGGAGGGTTTCTTTGACAAGTTAAAAATGCTGCCGCAACTGGGCGCGCTGACCAGCGCATTTCCCAAGACGGTGAGCGCGAAGGACGCGCCTTGCAAGGAAGTGATTCTGAAAGACGGCTTCGACCTCAACCAGTTTCCAATCCTCAAGTGCTGGCCGCTCGACGGAGGGCGGTTTATCACTCTGCCCTGCGTGCACACGCGCGATCCGCGCTCGGGGAAACGCAACATCGGCATGTACCGGATGCAGGTCTACGACGGGCAGACCACCGGCATGCACTGGCAGCGGCAAAAAGTCGCCGCCGAGCACTATAGGGAAGCGCTGCGCAACGCCGCGGCTGGAGCAGCGGACGCCGATCCGCTGACGGCCCGCGTGGCCGCGATGGCGGAGTCGGCAGGCGGGGCGGTCAGCATTCCCGATGGGCCCATTGGCGGATTGCCGCAGGTGGCGATGGGCAACCTGAAGGGCTCGCGGCTTGAGGTTGCCGTCGCCATTGGCACCGATCCGGCGACGACCTTTGCGGCCATCGTGCCGGCGCCACCGGAGGTCGAGGAGTTCATGATCGCCGGCTTCCTGCGCGGCAAGTCGGTGGAGATTGTGAAGTGCGAGACGGTCGATCTGGAGGTGCCGGCGCAGGCGGAGATCGTGCTGGAAGGGTATGTGGAGCTGGGCGAGCTGCGCAGCGAGGGGCCGTTCGGCGACCACACCGGCTTCTACACCATGACCGACCAGTACCCGGTCTTCCACCTGACCTGCATCACGCATCGCAAGGACCCCATCTATGCCGCCACCATCGTGGGCAAGCCGCCCATGGAGGACGCATGGATGGGCAAGGCCGTGGAGCGGATTTTTCTTCCGGCGATGCGCATGCAGATTCCGGAGATCGTGGACATTCATCTGCCGGTCGAGGGCGTCTTCCACAACCTGATGCTGGTATCGATCAAGAAGAGCTACGCGGGCCAGGCGCGCAAGGTGATGAACGCCATCTGGTCGCTGGGGCAGGCGATGTTTACCAAGTGCATCGTGGTGGTGGACGAGGACTGCGACGTGCAGGACCTGGGCGAGGTTGTGCTGCGCGTGACCAACAACATCGACCCGGAGCGCGACATTCAGTTCACGCTGGGGCCGATTGACTCGCTGGACCACGCGTCGCGTCTGGCGAATTACGGATCGAAGATGGGGATCGACGCCACGCGCAAGTGGAAGGCGGAAGGATTTGAGCGGCCCTGGCCGGCGATGATCGAAATGGACCGGGGGACGAAGGCCAAGGTGGATGCGATGTGGGGGAAGTTGGGGCTGTAGCTGATTTATAGGTAGCGTCCCAGGTCCCCAAAAGCGAGGGACCTGGGGCACCCGGCGGCGATGATCGAGATGGACCGGGGGACGAAGGCGAAAGTGGATGCGCTGTGGGAGAAGCTAGGGCTGTGAGCGCCGGAGGCCAGAGCCTCGCGCACGCTCATGAGGAGCGGGAGATTTGTTAGCATTCAGGCAGTTGAAGGCCCGCGCGATGTCCACTCGATCTTTCGTCAGCAGTTTTGCCGCCGTGGCCCTCGCACTGTGCCTCCGTCCAGCCGTTGCACAGCAAGCCCAACCCTACGGCATCGACCTCAAGAACACACCCATCCATGACCTGGCCGGTCCCGGCGTCCGGGTCGTCGTCCTCTATTTTGCCGCCACCGATTGCCCCATCTCCAACCGCTACGTCCCCGAAATTGCCCGTCTGGCCCAGGAATTCGCCGCCCAGCCATCCGGAGCCAGTCCAGTCCGTTTCTGGTGGGTGTATCCCAACGCCGAAGATACCGCGCCCTTGGTCGAGCAGCACCGCCGCGAGTTCTCCATCGCCGCCGGCGCGATTCTCGACCGCCGCCAATCCCTGGCAGCGTTGGCCCACGCCACCGTCACCCCCGAAGCCGCCGTCTTCCTCGTCGATGGCAGAGAGCTCCGCGAGGTCTACCACGGCCGCGTCGACGACCGCTACATTTCCCTCGGCCAGGAGCGCCCGCAGCCTCAGCACCACGATCTGGAAGAGGCCATCGCCGCTGCCCTGGCGGGCAAACCCGTTCCGCAGCCCGGAGGCCCGCCGGTTGGCTGCTCCATCGTCTCCCTGCCTAAATGAAAAGCCTCCCCCTTCTCGCCCTGCTCCCGCTGGCCGCCGGATGCGTCTACGTCCTGAGTAGCCCCGCGCCCTCCGCCCAGGCGGCCGCGACCGGACCGGCGCCAGCCGCTCAAGCTGCACAGCAACCCGGCACCCGGCCAGCCCCGCAGGAGACCTGGTCCCGCGATGTAGCGCCGCTGCTCTACGCCCACTGCACCACCTGCCACCATCCTGGCGGCGGCGGCCCGTTCAGCCTGCTCACCTACGCCGACGCCCGCCGCTGGGCTCCGCAGATCCTCATCGTCACCCAGTCCCGCTTCATGCCTCCCTGGCTGCCCGAGTCCGGCTACGGAGACTTCGCCGATGTTCGCCGTCTCAGCGCCGACGAGCAGTCGCTGCTTAAGCGCTGGATCAACGCCGGCACCCCCGCCGGCGACCTGAAAGCCGCCCCGCCGCCGCCCCGCTACGACAGCACCTGGCAGCTCGGCCCCCCCGACCTCGTCCTGACCATCCAGCGCCCCTTCACGCTCCCTCCCGGCGGCACCGACGTCTTTCGCAACCTGATCTTCCCCAACCCCCTCAAAGCCATCCGTTACGTGCGCGCCATGGAGATCCGCCCCACGCCGGCCTGGGTCGTCCACCATGCCAATGTGCTGGTTGATCGCACCGCCAGCCTGCGCGCCGCCCACCCCGCCGACTGGCAAGACGGCGTCCCCGGCATGGAGTTGTTAATGGACGCCGGCAACCGCTTCGACCCCGACAGCCACTTTCTCTTCTGGAAGCCCGACACGCCCGCCCTGGTCGAGCCCGAAGGCATGCCCTGGCGTCTGGACCCCGGCAACGACCTGGTCCTGAACATCCACCTCAAGCCCACCGGCAAGGCGGAGACGGTGACTGCCCAGATCGGCCTCTACTTCACCCCCGATCCGCCCGGCCACCAGCCTATGCTGCTGCAACTCGACCGCGACGACCTGCTCGACATTCCTCCCGGCGACGCCAACTTCGTCGTCGAAAACCAGATCACCCTGCCCATCGACGTCGACGTGCTCGGCGTCTATCCCCACGCCCACTACCTGGGCCGCGACCTCGAGGGTTGGGCCACACTGCCCAACGGCGAGAAAAAGTGGCTGGTATGGATCAAAGACTGGGACATCAACCGCCAATCGGTCTACCGCTACCGGGAGCCGTTGCGGTTGCCCGCCGGCACCGTCCTCAACATGAAGTTCACCTACGACAACTCCGCGGCCAACCCTCACAACCCGACTTCGCCCCCCGTCCGCGTCACCGCCGGCAACCGTTCCACCGACGAAATGTCCCATCTGTGGCTCCAGGTGCTGCCCGCCAACACGCCGCCCAACAGCCCCGACCCGCGGCTCCAACTGGAAGAAGCCTGGATGCGCAACCGGCTTTCGAAATCGCCGAACGATCACGTCACCCTCTACAACCTCGCTGCCGCGCTGGCCGGCCAGGGCCGATTTGGCGAGGCCATCGGCGTCTATCAGGAGGAACTCAAGCTCGACCCCGGCAACGCCCGCACGCTCACGGCTCTGGGCGCGTCGCTCGAGGGCGATGGCCAGCCCGACCAGGCCAAACAGCAGTACACCCGCGCCCTCGCCGCTGGCTCCGGTGAAGGCAATTCGAGCCCCGCCGCGTGCGACGCACGCTTCGACCTTGGGCGCCTCGAAGTCCGGACGGCGAGCTTTGAGGACGGGGAAAAAGAGCTTCGCGCCGCTCTCGCCGCCTGTCCTGAAGACGCAGAGACCCGCAGCATGCTGGGCGCGGCGCTGCTCGGCGCAGGCCGTGAAGACGAAGCCGTCAAAGAGTTCAACCGCGCCCTGGCGCTGGACCCCGCCGACTTCACCGCGCTCTACAACCTCGGCGCGATGGCCTCCGACCACAACGATGCTGCCCAGGCCCAGACTCTCCTGGAGCAGGCCCTCCGCGCCCGGCCCAACTCGACCGACGCGCACCTGAAGCTGGCGATGGTGCTGGCGCGGCAAAACCGGCTTCCCGACGCGCTGGCCCACCTGCGCACCGCCGCCAGCCTCACTCCGGACGACCCCCAGGTCCATTCGTTGTTGTCCCAGGTCCTGGACGCGCAGGGACAGTCCGAGGAGGCATTCTCCGAACAGAAGCGCGCCCTTGAACTGGACGCAAACGACGCCGACGGCTGGAACAACCTAGGCGCGATGTTAGCCCGTGGCGGCCAGACCGCCGCCGCCCGCTCCGCCTTCGAGCGCGCCCTGAAAATCAAGCCCGATCACGCGCAGGCCAAAGCCAACCTGGCGCGGCTCTCATCCACCAATTAGTCGGGAGCCTCGGAGGTTGATAGCAAAAAATGAGCTGTCATCCCGAGCGGAGCGCTTTTCAGCGGAGCCGAAAGCCTGCCCTAAGCGCAGTCGAAGGGGACCTGCTTTTGACGCGATCACTTTGAAGAGTGTCACAACCCTGCGCACACCGGCAGCCGAAGGCGCGGACAATTCTGCTCGAGGGTAGGGAGAATGAAGATGCAAAAGCAACAAGTCCTCATTGCCATCTTCGCTGCGTTCAGTGCGCTATGCCCGAGCACGCCCGAGCAAGCGCAGAAATACGACCCGAACAACCTTCCACGGCTGCCAGGAGCGGAATTGTTGGTGGGGGGATATCTGCCAGAGAGAATCCTGCTAACCACGCAAGACAAGACGATACCGTTGCAGGAGGACCCCATCGGTTTATACGCCGGACCCAGCATCTCAGCCGACGGAAGCGTCGTCGCCTCTGCGCATCGTCTTCCCGGCGACGGCTCACGCGCCCCAAGGCTCGTCGTCAGCACCTATTCCGTGAAGGACGGCAAATGGACCGATCACCCTGAAATTGAATGCGCTCCGGGGTCTGTCGCCATTTCTCCCGACAGCTCGAAACTGGCATGTGTCATGCACTCACGCCTCCAGGTCCTCGACCTCAAGAATGGAGAAATCACCATGTTCAAGGAGTCGTCCGGCTACGTCGGGCGGAGCCTCAGTTGGTCCCCCGAAAGCCGGCGCATTGCGTTCGATATGCGGGCGCCTGACCATTCTCCCCTTTTCCCGCACTTTTCTCCTCTTTCAGACATCCGCGCAATCTACGTTGCCGACCTCGCAACCGGCACGGTCTCGATGATTGGCCTTGGCCAATCTCCCTCCTGGTCGCCCTCCGGGGACTGGATCGCCTTTGCGAGTTACTTTCCGGTGCCTCGGGAATATTGTCGGCCGGGGAATTGTGAGGTCTATGAAGGGAAGTGCTATTTGCCGTGCGACCATCAGTTCAGCCTGATGCGTCCCACAGGGACGGACTCTCACATTCTCATGGGGTTCAGTTCAGACGTTGGGGACAACGCGCAGCCCGTCTGGTCTCCCGATTCAAAAAGAATCCTGCTCACTCGCGTTCGAGACCCGGACAACGGCACGCTCGACATCTACATGTTTGACCTCGGAACTCGCAAACTCCGGAAAGAATTCAAGAACGTCGCGCCGGTCTATGCGTGGATAGATGCGAAATAAGGAGCCGTCTCAAACGCGGCTCGCAATGCAGAGGTCTGTACGTTTGATCGGGGACCGAAAGAGCGTCTGCATCTCCGCTCGGAACCGCCCCCGCCAACGCCTCCGCCCACCCCCTCTGATATACCTGAATTCATGCGGGTCGTTCTTTCCTGGCGTTTTGCCGCCTTCCTTTGCGCTGTGCTCGCAGCCGCAACTCCCCTCAGTGCCCAGCAGGACCCCTTTCGCTGGATGGACTTCCGCGCGGCGAAGGATCAGGATGTGGTGGTCTGGGTGACGCGCGCGCTGGCTGCGGAGAACTGGACGGCCATCCGCGAAATCGGCGTCGAGTACGACGCGGCCCTGGTGGTGACCACGCAGCGCAACGGGACCCAGGCCAACCCCGCCGACGACGCCTTCTCCCTCTGGAGCGTCAACCTCACTAACCACCTGCTCACCCCGCTGCTCACCGGCTACAACCTGCGCTGGCTGCCCTTTGTGACCCTGAGCGACGGCGGCAGCGCGGAGCCGGCCATCCTCTACGACAACTGCACCGCCTGCGCCCCGGACACGTACTTGACCGCCTTCCACTACGACCTGGCGCAGCACATCTTTGCGGCGCGCTGGATGCGCGGCGGGCAGGGCGTGCCGGTGGGGAACGCCAATCCCGCGGCCGGGGTGGCCTGGACGCAGGTCTATGCCGGGCTGGCCGAGCCCAATGGCCGCGACCTGCTGGGCACCTGGATTCACCTCGACTACGGCGCGCAGAAGCCCCCGGACGACTACGTCTATCGCTACGACGTGGACCCGCTGAGCCGCCTGGAGCGCACCCAACTGCTCAGCGGCAAGGAGGCCGAAGCCCTGAAGCTGCGCCTGTGCCGCCCTGGAGAGGCGCTGCCGGGCATTGCCCGCGGCCAGGACTCGGCGCTCTGCCAGCAACTGGTGAATCCCAGGCCCGAGCGCAAGCCGGTGACCACGCCGCCGGCCCACAACAGGGGGCAATCGGTGCCCCGCCCGCATTAGGAGAACGGTGCACTGTGCGCGATTTTGCGCGGATTAGTACTACAGTCGTATTTGCAGTCTGTGTCAGAATAGTGACAAGGACCCGGGCCTAAAAGCTCCGTTATCTGGCTCTCTTTCAGGGGGTTGAAACCCCCTGCTCCCTCCGGAATTTCCGATCTACGACGGTAGTGTGAGAGCATTTTCGATTCACACGTTGACGTTTGTAGATCGTGCACGTCGGCTCTTCCTTAAGGAAAATGCCACTTCGGCCTAGAACTGGTTGCATTGATGTTGCTCGACCAGCATGCCGCGCCCATGAGTACACAGCTCCAGAACGAGCACCTGGCCAGCACCAACCGGGCCCAATTTGCCGCCGTCAATCTGGGCCGTCCAGCCAGCCTGGTTGTGAGCAGCCCGCTTGCCGCGGATCAAAACATGAGGGCCCGGCGGCGCCGCCGCTGCAACAGCAGCAGCAACAGCACCAGGCAGTTCCACAGCAGCACCCGATGCCCCAGCAGCAGCGACAGCATCAGGCAGTTCCACAGCAGCACCCGATGCCCCAGCAGCAGCATCAGACCCCTCAGACGCAGCAACAGCACCCGGCGCCTCCGCAACACCAGGCCGCGCCGCAACATCCGGCAGCCCCAGAACATCCGAAGGAGGATCATCCGCAGCAATAGCGGTCACGAAGCATCCGCACCAGAACCTGCGCATGGCGAAGCGAAGGTGAGCAATTACTCCGCCGTTTTTATCCGGATGGCGGCCAGGTTGCGCACCCAGCGGGCGGGGCGCTTTTCCCCCGTAGCCACAAGTTGCAGAGGCCCGCTGTCTGCAATCGGTTTTCCGTCCATGGTGTCAGCCACCAACACGGTGGCGTCGTGCAGGTCGGGGGTGACCTCGCCGATGGAATAGACCACCTGGTAGCCGTCGGCTCCCTCGGCGATTACGTAGAGCCGAAGTTCCTTGCCGTGCGGCTTCTCCGGCACGCCCAGCGGCTTGAGCAAATCGATCAACGGCACCCCGGAGTAGGCCTGGCAGGCCTTGGCGTGCTCGTTCCACAGCTTGATGGCTTTATGCGGCAGCGCGGCCAGCGTCGCCGGCGTCCACTCGGCTGCCTTGTCGCCGAAGGTGACCTTCATGGGACCGGCCGGGATGACCGGCTTGCCCATCTCCATCTTCATGCCGCCCATATCCATCGGCTTGTCCTGCCCGGACTTCATGCCCATTTGTTCGCCGTGTTGCATCTTCATGCCACCCGTGGGCATGCCCATGCATGTGCCCTGGCCGATGTCCGTGCCGCTCATCGGCGCCTGCGCCCCAACCGCCCCCGCACCCACTCCAAATAGGAAAACCGCCGCCCAAACCCGCATCCGCATGGTGAAACCCTCCACCGATTCATCGTATACTGGCCTCATGTCGATCGTGCGCAACCTCGCCGGCATTGCCAAGGGCATGAGCATTACCTTCGGGGAGATTCTCGAGCCCACGCAGGTGGAAAACTACCCGGACGGAAAAGGCCCTCTGCGCGGAGCCATCTTCGAGCAGCGCTTTCGTGGCGCGCACGTGCTGCAGCGCGACGAGAACGGGCTGGAAAAGTGCGTGGCCTGCTTCCTGTGCGCGGCCGCCTGCCCGTCGAACTGCATCTTTATCGAGGCCGCCGAGAATACCGAGGAGACGCGCATCTCGTCGTCGGAGCGCTACGCCAAGGTTTACAACATCGATTACAACCGCTGCATCTTCTGCGGCTACTGCGTTGAAGCCTGCCCCACCGACGCGATTACACACGGGCATGGGTTTGAGCTGGCGACGCTGAACGCCACCAACCTGGTGATCCGCAAGGCGGATATGCTGTTGCCGGTGGCGGCGCTGACGGCGAAGTAAAGCAACCCCGATCGCCGCGCCGGCTCCTGTCGGTCCGCTGTTTCTCCCACGAAGCCCGCTCCCCGCAGGCGCTGCGCCAGAGCAATCCGGTTCACAATACCCGGAAGGTTGCAGATAGCCCCGGCGCGAATGCTCATGTCGCTCTCCAATTTGGCGATAAGATAAAGTGTCGTAGACCTTGAGTTCCGGCTGGGCGCGGCCCGAACGGCATCGCGCGCGGTGTGCCGGGTTTTGACGATACAGGTTCTCCAGTTGGTATCGAGCGAAGGCGCCGCCGCACAATGGCTCTTCGTCACGAGCAAGACGCCGGCCAGAAGCAAACTGGACCTCCGCTCCGGCTTCCTCTGAAGGAGGCAGCGAATGCGATCTCCGCGCCAGCCATGGACGTGCGCCGCCCTGATGCTGGCGTGTGCCGCGGCGGGGGCGCAAGGCGTGCGCGGTCCGCAGCCGCCGCTGCCCACGCTGGTTACCGCACACCAGGCGCATAGTCTCACGCCCGAAGAAGCGGCGCGCGCCTATCCTGTTCACCTTCGCGCGGTCGTCACCTACAATGACCCGTACATCGATTCCCGGCACACCGCACTCTTCGTGCACGATTCCACAGGCAGCATCTTTGTCAGCTTGCCCCCCGGTTCCGGACTTACTTTGCGGGCCGGCGACGTGTTGGATGTCGCCGGCGTCACCGCGGCAGCGGACTATGCCCCCGTCGTCGCGCGTGCGCAGGTCAAGGTCGTGGGCCAATCGCACCTCCCGGAAAGCGCAATCAAGGCCACCATGACGCAACTGCTGAATGGCAGCATGGACGGCCAATGGGTCGAGGTCGAGGGGGTGGTCCACGCGGTTCATGTGACAGAGAGAAACGTTACCTTCGACGTCGCTACCGTGGGAGGGCCATTGGCCGCCACCACGCTGCGCAAAGCCGGAACCGACTACGCATCGTTCGCCGATTGCCTGATCCGCATTCGCGGCAACGAGGCGCCTGTGTTCAACCGCAGCCAGCAGATGGTTGGGGTGCACATCTTTTTCCCGTCGCTGGAGCAGGTGAAGGTGCTGCGCACGGCGTCGCCCGATCCCTTCGCTGCGCCCCTTGTGCCGATCTCCGGCCTGCTCAACTATTCACCGGGGCTGGACCTGGCCCGGCGCGTTCATGTGCGGGGAACGGTAACGCTCGAATGGGCGGGCCGCACACTTTGCATCCAGCAGAATGCGAGTGGGCTGTGCATGGGAACCGATGGGTCCGCGCATGCGAGTCCCGGCGACCTGGTCGACGTGATCGGTTTTCCGGCCATCAGCAACTACAAGGCCACGCTGGAAGACCCGACCTTTCGCATCGCCGGCCGGAACGCTGTGGCGCCAACCGCCATCCCGGTCACGCCCGCCGAGGCCTTCCAGGGAGATCATGACGGGGAGTTGACCCGCATGGAAGGAGAGCTTGTGGAACAGGACCGGGCCACCGGCGATCTGACGCTGATGCTGCGTTCCGGCAATCTTCTGTTCAGCGCGATTCTTCCCAAAGACAGGGCAGGGAGCAGTTCGGCTTCCTGGAAAGTGGGAAGCATGCTGAGTCTGACCGGAATCTGCAGCGTGCTGATCGACTCAAAGACCACGAACCTCGGGGAAGGCGGAGTCCGGCCGGGGTCGGTTCAGGTTCTGCTGCGCTCCATTGAGGACGTCGCGGTGGTCAAGACTCCGCCCTGGTGGACACCGGAGCACGCTTTGGAGGTTCTTGCGGCCGTTGGCTCTGCGGCGCTTGCAGCCCTTGTGTGGATTCTGGTTCTGCGCCGGAGAGTGGAGCGGCAGACGCGAGCGCTGCGCAGCAGCGAAGAGCGGCTGCGTCACCTGTCGGAGCATGACCCGCTGACCGGATTGCCCAATCGCATCCTGCTCAACGACCGGCTCACCCTGGCTATCGAGCGGGCAGAAGAATCGGGTATGAACCTGGGACTGCTGATGGTGGACGTGGACCGCTTCAAGGAGGTCAACGATGCGTTCGGACACAGTTTCGGCGACAAGGTGCTTTGCGAACTGGCCAAGCGCATCAGCCACGCCGTGCGTCTGACCGATACCGTTGCCCGCATTGGAGGCGATGAATTCATCGTCCTGCTGCCGGAATTGCACGATCCCGAAGAGGCGCGCTCGGTTGCGGCCAAAATCGTAGCCGCCGTTTCCCAACCCTTCAGTTTCGAAGCAGCCAGAGTTCCGGTCACCGTCAGCGTGGGCGTATCCACCTATCCCGACTCCGGCCGCGATGCGGAGAATCTTTTGCACAGCGCCGACACCGCCATGTACGGCGTGAAGGCGCATGGAAGGAACGGCTTCAGGATGTATACGCTCGCCGCCATGTTGAGTGAGCGAGCCTAGTCAGAGCAGTTCCACCATTCATATGCCATCTGTGATTCCGTAAGAGGCGGCTGTTTCTTACGGAAAAGGCCACTTGAGGGCTGTGCCTTCGGGGTGCGGCGATTGTGGAACCTCTATAGCCGAAGATTCTGCTGCGTTCTTGCGGAGCGGCGCAGCGAAGCTGCAAACTCCCCCATCGTATATTCTTGAAAGCAGGGAGCCTTCCCTGCTGCATTCGCGCCGGCAATTCAGGCCGGGAACAACAACGCGGGCCGATGCCCGCCATTTCCGGCATTGCCGCGCTCATTGCAATTCCGGTTCCGGTCCAAGGCCAGCAGAGAAAATGACGAAAACGCGCCAGCATCCGCTTGAAAAGATTCTCGCCAGCCGCATCGCCATCATCGATGGGGCGATGGGCACGACCATCCGCACCTACGGAATGACGGAAGCCGACATGCGCGGCGAGCGCTTCAAGGACGCGAAGAAGGACCTGCTGAATAACGGCGACCTGTTCTCGCTGACGCAGCCGAAGATGATTTCGGACATTCACCGCCGGTTCCTGGAGGCGGGAGCGGACATCATCGAGACCAACACCTTCGGCGCCACCAGCATCACGCAGGGCGAGTTCTTTGTCGAGGACCCGCGCGAACGTGGGGGGCGCAAGGATCCCGAGTTCTATCAGCGGATCATCGAAGACAAGTTCCTCGGCGGGCTGGCGAGGGAGATCAACGAGCAGTCGGCGCGGCAGTGCCGTGAGTGGGCCGACCGGGTGGCCAACGCGACGGGACGGCAGCGGTTTGTTGCGGGAGCCATCGGGCCGCTGACGGTCTCGCTCTCCAACTCGCCGGACGCCGACGATGCGGGGTTTCGCGTAGTGACATTCGACCAGGTGAAGACCGCCTACGCCGAGCAAATCCGCGCACTCATCGCCGGGGGAGTCGATCTGCTGCTGGTGGAGACCATTTTCGACTCGCTGAACGCCAAGGCCGCGCTGGTGGCCATCCGCGAGGTCTTCGACGTGGACGGCTTGACGGCGGGCAACAGGGAACTGCCGGTGATGATTTCGGCAGCGGTGGGCCGCGGGGGCGAGACCATGATCTCGGCGCAGACGGTGGAGGCTTTCTGGAATGCGGTGGAGCACATGAAGCCGTTGTCGGTGGGGCTGAACTGCTCGCTGGGGCCGGATCTGATGTACCCGTTCCTGGAGGAGCTTTCGCAGAAGTCGAGCGCGGCCATCTCGTGCTATCCGAATGCCGGGTTGCCGAATCCGCTGTCGGCGACCGGGTTCGATCTGGGGCCTGCGGACATGGCGCGCTATCTGGGCGAGTTTGCGCAGGGAGGCCTGATCAACATTGCGGGCGGCTGCTGCGGCAACACGCCCGAGCACATTGCGGCCATTGCCAAGGCGCTTGAAGGCAAGCCACCGCGGCGGTTGTGGACGGCGCCGGAGGCGGAATCGATTGCAGACGCGAGTGTGAGCCTCGCCGACACGGCCGCGGCGGAGACGAAGCCGCTGCGCCTTTCCGGATCGCAGCCGTTTACGCAGCAGGCGGGCGTGTTCATCCTGATCGGCGAGCGGACCAATGTTGCGGGTTCGCCGAAGTTCGCCAGGCTGGTGAAAGAAGGCAAGTTCGAAGAAGCGGTGAGCGTGGCGCGCCAGCAGGTGGAGAACGGGGCCAATGTTCTGGATATCTGCATGGACGAGGGGATGATCGACGGCGTCGCGGCGATGACGCGGTTCTTGGATCTGCTCGCCAGCGAGCCCGAGGTGGCCAAGGTCCCGTTCATGGTGGATTCGTCGAAGTGGGAAGTGATTGAGGCGGGGCTGAAGTGCCTGCAGGGCAAGGGCATTGTAAATTCGATTTCGCTCAAGCAGGGCGAAGAAGAATTTCGCAGGCAAGCCGCCACGGTGCTGAAGTATGGCGCGGCGGTGGTGGTGATGGCCTTTGACGAGAAGGGGCAGGCTGCGACGTACGAAGAAAAGATCCGCATCTGCGAGCGGGCTTACCGCATTCTTGTCGACGAGGTCGGCTTTCCGGCTGAGGACATCATCTTCGACCCCAACATTCTCACCGTCGCTACGGGCATGGAGGAGCACAACAACTACGCCCAAGACTTCATCCGCGCCACGTGCTGGATCAAGGCCAACCTGCCGCACGCGAAGGTGAGCGGCGGGGTTTCCAATATTTCTTTCAGCTTTCGCGGCAACAACACGGTGCGCGAGGCGATGCACTCGGCGTTTCTCTATCACGCTATCGCGGCGGGCATGGACATGGGCATCGTGAATGCAGGGATGCTTGAGGTCTACGAGGAGATTGAGCCGGAACTGAAGACGCTGGTGGAGGACGTGCTGCTGAACCGGCGCGCGGACGCGACCGAGCGGCTGGTTGACTACGGCGAGACGCTCAAGCACGCCGGCGCGGTGGTGAGCGAAAAGAAGGTGGAAGAGTGGCGCAACGGAACCGTGGAGGAGCGGCTGACGCACGCGCTGGTGAAGGGGATCGACGCGTTCATCGAGATCGACGCGGAAGAAGCGCGGGTGAAGCTGGGCCGGCCGCTGGCGGTGATTGAAGGGCCGCTGATGGACGGGATGAGCGTGGTGGGCGATCTGTTCGGCGCGGGCAAGATGTTTTTGCCGCAGGTGGTGAAATCGGCGCGCGTGATGAAGAAGGCAGTGGCCCACCTGACGCCGTTCATGGAGGCCGAGAAGGCGGCCATGGCCGCGGCCGGCGAAGCGGTGAAGGCGCAGGGAAAAATCGTGCTCGCGACCGTCAAGGGCGACGTGCACGACATCGGCAAGAACATCGTCGGCGTGGTGCTGGCCTGCAACAACTATGAGGTCATCGACCTGGGCGTGATGGTGCACTGCGAAAAGATTCTGGAGCGCGCCCGGGAAGAGAAGGCGGACCTGATCGGGCTGAGCGGCCTGATCACGCCGTCGCTCGACGAGATGGTGCACGTGGCGCGGGAGATGGAGCGGCAGGGCTTTACGCTGCCGCTGCTGATCGGCGGGGCCACGACGAGCCGCGCGCACACGGCCGTGAAGATTGCGCCGCACTACTCGCAGCCGGTGGTGCACGTGCTCGACGCCAGCCGCGCCGTGCCCGTGACCACCAGCCTGTTGAGCGACGACGGCAAGGCAGCCTTCGTCGCCAAGCATCGCGCTGAGTACGATACGCTGCGCAAGGCTCACGCTTCGCCGCGTGCCAAGCTCGTTTCGCTAGAGGAAGCCCGCGCGCGGCGCACGCCCATCGTGTTGCGCAGCGAAGACCTGCCTGTGCCTGAATTCACCGGCGTGCGTGTGCTCGACAACTTTCCGCTGGCTACGCTGCGCGAGTTCATCGACTGGACTCCGTTCTTCCATACATGGGAACTGAAAGGCGTTTATCCGCGCATTCTCGACCATCCGGAGCAGGGCGAACAGGCGCGGCAGATCTTTGCCGAGGGCAATGCACTGCTGGACCAGATGATCGAGGGGAATCTGATCACGGCGCGTGGTGTGTACGGTTTTTTTCCGGCAAGCGCCTTGGGAGACGACATCGAACTCTACGCGGACGAATCGCGGGGCGAGGTTCTTGACCGCTTCCACTTTCTTCGCCAGCAGGCGCAGGTGGAGAGCACCCAGCCTTGCCGCTCGCTTGCCGACTTTGTTGCGCCGAAAGAGACCGGGCTAGCCGATCACATCGGTGCCTTCGCAGTCACCAGCGGCATCGGACTGAAGGAACTTTGCGACGGCTTCCGCGCCAGGCACGACGACTACAACGCGATCATGGCCGAGGCCATCGCCGACCGGCTGGCCGAGGCCTTCGCCGAATGCCTGCACAAGCGGGTGCGCGAGGAGTGGGGCTACGGCCGAGGTGAAGCGCTGACCATCGACGAGCTGATTCACGAGAAGTATCGCGGTATCCGGCCGGCAGCGGGCTATCCGGCCTGCCCCGATCACACGGAGAAGGGAACGCTGTGGCGGCTGCTCAGCGTGGAGGCGAACAGCGGCATGAAGATTACGGAATCGTTCGCCATGTGGCCGGGATCGAGCGTGAGCGGTCTCTACTTCGCGCATCCGGAGTCGAAGTATTTTTCGCTGGGGAAGATCGAGCGTGACCAGGTTGCGGACTATGCCGCGCGCAAGGGGATGAGCGTGGCGGAGGTCGAGCGGTGGCAGGGCCCCAACCTGAATTATGACCCGGCGTAATCGCATGATCACTTGGCTTTGTGGTTTCCCAGGTCTCAAAAGCGAGGCCTCCACCCCACGGACGATGACCTGTCCGTGGGGACCCCGGGCCTGGGCACCCGGCACCGAGCGGACGCGGTCGAACGGCAGGCTCAACCTCTGCTTCAGAGGTGACCACGCATGATCCACCACAGGATGAAGTATGTGAAGGAGGCTGCGGTCACGATGATCAGTGCCATCCGAACCTGACCCCGATCAATCATCCCTGAATCTCCAATCAGCGGGATCTTGATCGTGCGCAGGCGGGCAGCCAACTGTTCCGGAGTTTCAGTGGACGTTGCCGGCGCGCTGGAAGGATTGGCGAGAACGCGGTAGCCGCCTGGCGGGCGCAATGCCACTGTGCGCGGGGCAGTCTTGAGGACTGAGAAATATCCGGCAGACGCGACGCTGACATCTCGGCGGCTTTGGAAGCGAGGGACTCTCATTGCACCCCTTGATGACTGCTTGCGGCTTGGGTCTCAGCCGCGCTCCACGCGCTCCATTCCCGCAAGAAACCTGAACAATAAAATTAGAGCACCGCGTGACCGATGAGTAAAGTGAAATTGCAGATGGCGGGTGGCCCAGGCGCGAAAAGCAGAAAACGTGGACCCCTGCCCGGTGGGCACCCACTCGCGTTTGAGATATCGGTGGGGAGCCGCGCTTCCGCCGCTGCGTTATTCTTCTTGCGTCAGCCCATGCCCCCCAAACGCTCAAGCCGCGCCGCCTCGTCAGCCTCAACCTCCCGAGGCTTCGACAAGGAACTCGCCGAACTCGAAGCCCTGGCCGAAGCGCTTCGCGCCGTTCCTGCTCCCGATCCTGCTCAAATCGAACATCTCCGCAAATCTCTCGGCCATCGCAACAATTTTCTGGTTTCGAAGGCGGCCAGGCTTGTTGCCGACGCGGAGCTCAGCGCGCTGCTGCCGGATGTTCTGGCCGCGTACGGCCGGTTCTTTATCGATGCGGCGAAGAGCGACCCGAAATGCTGGGCAAAGGAGGCGCTGGCCAAGGCGCTGGTCAGGCTCGAGCACCGCGGCAAGGACGCTTATCTGCACGGGATGCGGCATCATCAGATGGAGGCTAGCTGGGGTCCGCCTGTGGACACGGCGGGGGCGCTGCGCGGCACGTGCACGCATGCGCTGGTCGATTGCCCCGGCATCTCCGACGCGGATTTGCTCGAGGCGCTGCTGGAGCCGCTGACGGACACCGACAAGACGGTGCGGGTGGAGGCGGCGCGGGCCATCGGGCAGGTGGGCGGGGTGAGCGCGGCGTTGCTGCTGCGGCTGCGCGCGCTGCTGGGGTACGAGATGAAACAGGAGGGCGAGCCGGAGGTGCTAGGGGCGGTCTTTTCTTCGCTGCTTGGCCTGGAAGGCGCGCAGGCCATTCCGCTGGTGGCCAAGGCGCTGGAGGAAGGCGACGACACGGCCGCCGAGGCGGCGTTTGCGCTGGCCGACGCGCGCACACCAGAGGCGCTGGCCGCGCTGCTCAAGCGCCTGCGCGAAGGCGCCGATGCGTGGTTCGGCGGCGTGCTGGTGAGCGCGATTGCGCTGACCCGATTGCCGGAGGCGCTGGAGTTTCTTATCGCCACCATCGCGCACGACGGCCGCGAAGCGCCGGGGGCGATTGAGGCGATTGGGCGCATCGGGCCCAACGCCGAGCTGCGCGCCCGCGTGGAGCAGGCGGCGGAGCAGGCAGACAGCGAGCGGCTGCGGAAGGCGCTGCGGCAGCACCTGCCGGCGATTCCCGAATAGCGGGTTCTTCCGAATCGGGTTGAGGCGGATTTATTTTCCAGAGACGATTTGCAGATAATTATGCGGACTTGTGCAAGATTGGAGCTACGACAGACAAGAACATGTGTGTCCTCCTCGAACGGCCGGGGTGCAAAGCCCGTGTGCGCGCTCTCCCGGTCGTTCGTTTTTTGAAACTCGATTGCTTCTCGATCCCAATCAAACAGGGAAGATTCAGCAGGATCGGCGCCAGGAACGCGCAACGCATGCCATTTCGCTTGGGCGCATGCAAGGGGTCTCGGTTTGTTGCCGGTTCGCCTTCGGCTCGCGTTGGTGGTGGGTCAACTTAAGCAGACGATCCCTCGCGGGCTAAGGCCCAGGATCATTGGGGCTGATTTATGTGCAGGCTGAGGCCCGTACCCTTCATTCTGACCCGCCACCCTGGTGTTTGACTTCTGGATTCCGGGGATGCTCTCATGGTTGGGGTGAGACAGGCCTCGCGCTTGCCCGCGGTAACCTCGGAGACTCGGAATGCGTACAGGTGCGGCGATGCTGGCAGCGGCTTTTTTGTTGGGTATTCTGTTGTGCGGATGCGGTGGCTCGGTCGTCACCAGCTGCGTGGTCGGATGTGGCGGGGGAACCACCGTTTCGGCGCCGCCTAACATCGCCACGGCCGCCGCGCGGAATGGCGCCGTCATCGTCAGCCTGACATCCAATGCTCAGGGCGCAACCTTCCTCTATACGCTCGACGGCAGTTTGCCCAACCAGCATTCCTCCACGACAATGACTTATGAGGCGCCTTTTCTGGTGGCTTCGAATCTCACCGTCAAGGCCGTCGCCATTGCTCCGGGCGACGCGGCCAGCGACGCTACTACCCAGGCCTTCTCGCCCAACATCCCTTCCGGAACCCTGGTTTGGAGCGACGAATTCTCGAATTCCACCTCTGCCAACGCGCAGCCCAATGCGACGACGTGGACCTACGACATCGGCACCAACTGCTGCGGCAACAACGAGCTCGAAACCTATTGTGCCTGGGGCTCGACGACGGGCCCGTGCAACCCAGCCAGCCCCAATGCGTTTGTGGGCACTGACGGCTACTTGCACATCGTGGCCGAGCAGCCGACGGCGGGCACGGCGACGTACACTTCAGCGCGGTTGAAGACGCAGGGGCTGTTCAGCTTCCAGTACGGGCGCATTGAGGCGAGCATGATGCTGCCGGAGGGGCAGGGGATGTGGCCTGCGTTCTGGCTGCTGGGCAACAACATCGCGACGGTGAGCTGGCCGGCATGCGGCGAACTGGATGTGATGGAACATATCGATGGGAACAACACGCCGTTCGGAGGGCCGGGCAACGGCAATCCGCCGGGATACGACTGGACGCAGTCGTCGATTCATGGGACGAACCTGAACGGCGGGAATCCGTATACGACTGCCGGGTTTTCAGCGGCTGCCTGGCACACCTACGGCATGATCTGGACCAAGGGACAGATTCAGTATTATGTGGACAGCCCGAGCAACATTTATGAGACGTTCACGCCAAGTTCGCAGGGCGGGACCTGGCCGTTCGATACGGGACCGGAGTTTGTGATTCTGAACCTGGCGGTGGGGGGCTCCTGGCCGGGGTCGCCGGATGGGACCACGGTGTTTCCGGCGTCGATGCTGGTGCACTACGTGCGGATCTATGCCAACTGAGGAGCGGGAGGGGCCGCGGGTGGCGAACGGCCGTCCGGGCCCTTCGGTTGCAACAGGCGACCCTTTGCCTGCCTTAAGGACCCATTCGCTGCATTCCTGCTTGCGCCACGATTTCGACTGTGGTAAAAACAAATCATTCAGTTTTGCCCCCAAAGGGCAAGCCTGAGTTTCATGCAGAGTGGTTGAGGGACGAGCCCTGTGACGCCACGACAACCTGCCCGCGCAAAACGGGAGTATGGTGTCAACTCTTGCTCGCCGCGGCGAGGAACATGAGATTCGGGGGCCGCTTCGGCACTCTTGGCCGAGGCGGCTCGCAAGATGATTCGAGTCTATTCAGGTTCGCTCAAGTTTGAGCCGGTCACGCGCTCGTAGACCTTCAGTCACTCGCTGCTATGCGAGGGACTCTTGACGATTGCTTACGAGTTGCGATGCCGGGAATGCGGAAAGTCTTACGGGATTCAGCCGCTTTCCATCTGTGACGACTGTTTTTCTCCCCTTGAGGTCAGCTTCGACCTGGACTACGCCCGCACCCGGTTTACGCGCGAGGCCATCAGCCAGGGACCGCTGGACATGTGGCGCTATCGCGCGCTGCTTCCGGTGCCGGACAGCTATGTGCCGCAGACCCCGGCGGGCCTGACGCCGCTGATGAGTGCGCCGCGGCTGGGGGCGCGCATCGGCGCGAGCAATCTCTACATCAAGAACGATGCTGTGTGCCTGCCCACGCTCAGCTTCAAGGATCGCGTGGTGGCCGTGGCGCTGGCCAATGCCAAGGAGTTCGGCTTTGACACGGTGGGCTGCTCGTCGACCGGCAATCTGGCCAACGCCGTGGCCGCGCAGGCGGCGCGCCAGGGGCTGAAGACCTACATCCTGGTTCCCGCGGATCTGGAGCCGGCGAAGATTTTGAACACCCAGGTGTACGGGGCCACGCTGGTGCGCATCGACGGCAACTACGACCACGTGAACCGGCTCTGCTCGCAGATTGCCGACCGCTACAACTGGGGCTTTGTGAACGTGAACCTGAGGCCCTACTACGCGGAGGGGTCGAAGACCTTTGGATTCGAGATCGCCGAGCAACTGGGTTGGCGGCTGCCCGACAACATTGTCTGCCCCATGGCCGGCGGGTCGCTGATTACCAAGATCCGCAAGGCCTTCAGCGAGCTGGTGGCGCTGGGGCTGGTAGAAGACAGGCCGGTGAAGTTCTTTGGAGCGCAGGCGACCGGCTGTTCGCCGATTTCGACCGCGGTGAAGAACGGCAGCGACATCATTGAGCCGCAACGGCCGAACACGATTGCGCGGTCGCTGGCCATCGGCAACCCGGCGGATGGGCCTTACGCGGCGCGTGCCATTCGCGCCTCGGGCGGCTGGGCCGAGGATGTGTCGGACGTCGAGATCGTTTCGGCGATCCAGGAGCTGGCCGAGACCGAGGGCGTGTTTACCGAGACCGCCGGCGGCGTGACGACAGCGGTGACCGCGCGGCTCTATGCGCATGGGCGCATTCAGCGCGACGAGCTGACCGTCACCTGCATCACCGGCAACGGCCTGAAGACCACCGACTGCCTGCAGGACTCGTACGAAGCAAGTCAGGCCATCCGGCCGCGGCTGGCCGACTTTGAAAACTATGTGGAAGAGCGCAACGCCGTGAACCAGGCGCTGAGCCTGCTGGGAGAAAGCTATGCCCGTTAGAGTCCTGCTGCCGAATGCATTTCAAAAACACACCAACAACGTGCGCGAAATCTCTTCCAACGCCGCCAATCTTCCCGAGCTGGTGACTGAGATCGAGAATCGGTTTCCGGCGCTACGCCAGCACCTGAGGGGCGAGGACGGGCAGATTCGCCGCTTCATCAACTTCTACGTGAACGAAGAGGACATCCGCTTCCTGGGCAATGAGAAATATGCCTTCAAGGACGACGACGAAGTGCTGGTGATTCCTTCGATTGCGGGCGGGTGAGGCTGGAGGCGGGTTTCATGAGCTCTGCTTCCCGTGGCTGGCCCAGGTGTGTGCTCTCCCAGGTGCCCAAGGGCGAGGCACCTGGGGCACCCGCAGGAAGGATGGGCCGCGCCCAGCGGTATGGCGGGTCAAGGACCGGCCCCTCGTGATAAAACGATTTGTTACGGGAGAGCGGAGGGGTTACCAGAAGCGAGAATCTCGCTCCGGACGGTCTTTTGGGGACGGAAAAAGCGGCTGTTGCGGCGTAGAATGGTGAGTGGAATGACCGCTACCATCGCACCCACCCGCACCAGCACGGTTCCGGCTGCAGCCGTTGTGCGCAGCGTGGACCTGGCCGGTTCGGCGGGCAGGCTGGAGGCGGTGGTGAACGAAGGGGCCGACGATGCGCCGTTTGCGGCGCTGGTCTGCCACCCGCATCCCGAGGGCGGCGGCAATCTGCACAACAAGGTTGTCTATCACGCCATGAAGGCGCTGAACGATCCGGCGTGGGGGATTGCGGTTCCGGTGCTGCGCTTCAACTTTCGCGGCACGGGGCTGAGCGAAGGCGCACACGACGGATGCCTGGAAAGCGACGATGTGCTGGCGGCCATGGATTGGCTTGAAAACGAATACAAACGGCCGCTGGTGGTGGCCGGCTTCAGCTTTGGCGCGGCCATGGCGCTGAAGGCGTGTTGCGTCTACGTTCCCAATCGGCCGCCTGT
Organism: Occallatibacter sp.; assembly: GCA_031296215.1. GTDB lineage: Bacteria > Acidobacteriota > Terriglobia > Terriglobales > Acidobacteriaceae > Telmatobacter. The sequence goes on along the minus strand of JARLGE010000173.1, from coordinate 7,794 downwards.
CCGCGCTCTCGTTGCGCTGGGCCTGCCGACGCAGGCAGAAGGCCATCACTACAGCTATAAGTTCCTTGCCGATTGCACGATTCCCAAGTTGTTTCTCAGCGGAGACCAGGACCAGTACGCGCCGGCCGCACAACTGGCGCAGGTGGCCGGCTCCGCTCGACCCCCCAGCGAACTGCTGCTCATCCCCGGCGGCGATCACTTCTTCCAGAGCCAATTGGAGCCCATGCAGCGGGCGCTTTCCGGCTGGCTCCTTTCAAGCTCACTGAAGGAGCAATGGAGATGACCCCGGTCAGCGACCTCGCCATGGAAACCATGCACTCGAAAGCCACGGAGATTTTTACCGGCGCCATTCGGGCCTGCAACATTGCCTCGGCCTTCGATAGGCGGCTGCGCTTTGAGGGCCACAGGCTGCATCGGCTGATCCCTGACGGCAGCGGTCCGGCGACCATCGACCTGGCCTGCTACAAGCGGATCTTCGTGATTGCGCTGGGCAAGGCGGCGGGCCCGATGTTGGAGACGCTGTTGGAGCGGATGGACCGACGCAAGGGTCTGCGCGGCATTTGCTGCTCGAACCAACTGCCCAAGAGCCGTAACTGGCGGTTCCGCTACTTTGAGGGCGGCCATCCGCTGCCCAACGAGCAGTCCTTCCAGGCCGCACGCGCGGCGCTGGCCATGCTGCGCAGGGCCAAGAAGGACACGCTGGTCTTCTTCCTCATCTCCGGCGGCGGCTCGGCGATGTTCGACTTGCCCCTGGACCCTGGGATCACGCTCGAGGAGACCATCGAATTCCACCGGCTGCTGCTGGGGTCGGGCGCGCCCATCAACGAGATGAACACGCTGCGGAAGCACTTTTCCCAGGTGAAGGGCGGACGGCTGGCGATGGCCGCGCCGGAGGCGGCCAAGGTGAGCCTGCTGCTTCCGGACGTGCCGCTCAGGACGCTGGACGCGCTCTCCAGCGGGCCCACGTCGCCGGACCACTCGACGGTGGCCGAGGTGCGCGAGCTGTTGGCGAAATATAACCTGAACCCACGTCTGCCGGCCTCGATCCGCAGCTTCTTCGAGCGCGAAGACATGCCGGAGTCGCCGGGAAACAAGAGCTGGCGGCCGCCGTTCTTTCCGCGCGCGGCCAAGGCGGACGGCGGGCCGGCGCGGCGGGTGACGGCAGCCGCCAGCATGAGCGGCGAGGACCCGGCCTTTCGCGACTCGGTTTTCGAACTGCTGCTCTCCAGCCACGACCTGGTGGAGAACGCGCGCGCGCTGGCCGAGAAGGCCGGCTACTTTGTGGCGGTGGACAATAGCTGCGACGACTGGGACTACGCCGACGCGGCGCGCTACCTGCTGGGTCTGTTCCACACCCTGCGCGCCACGCACCAGCGGCTTTGCCTGATCAGCGTGGGCGAGGTGACGGTAACCCTGGACCGGACCCCTGGTGCGGGCGGGCGCAACCAGCAGTTTGCGATGGCCTGCGCGCTGGAATTGGAGCAGTACCAGGGGCAACGGCTGACCGTATTCAGCGCCGGCTCGGACGGCATCGACGGCAACACCCGGGCCGCCGGCGCCATTGCCGACCCCACCACCGTTGGCCGCGCCCATGCCTTCGGGTTTCACCTGAAATCGTCGCTGGCCAACTTCGACGCCTGTCCCATGTTCACCGCGCTGGGCGACGCCGTGGTCACCGGCCCCACCGGCCACAACCTGCGCGACCTGCGGTTGCTGATTGCGGAAAGGGATTAGCCTCGATTGCATCGGGCGGCGTCCCGGTTTGTGCAAGTGGCCGCCCGATGCGTTACCATGGCTGTCAACTTGCACCAAGGATGAGTTCGTGGTCCGAAAAGGAACGCACAAGCCAGTCGTGAAGACACCCGACATTCGCACCGTTGCCGCCCTGGCAAAGGTTTCCATCGCCACCGTTTCCAGAACCATCAACAACTCTCCAGCGGTGAGCGAGCGGCTGACCAAGCGCGTCTGGCAGGCCATTGAGCAGTTGGATTACCTTCCCAACCCGCATGCGCGCAGCCTGGTTTCGGGCCGCAGCCGCATCTTCGGCATCATTGTTGAAAACATCACCAACCCATTCTTTCCGGAACTGATCCAGAGCTTCGAAGAGATCGCGGTGGCGCACGGGTACGAGATTCTGGTCAGCTCATCGAACAGCGACCCGACGGTTCTAGCCACCTGTGTGCGGCGCATGCTGGAGCGCAAGGTGGAGGGCGTGGCGGTGCTCAGCTTCGGCGCCGAGGAGCCGGTGCTGGATCAGCTTGTGCATCGCGACATTCCCATGGTGCTGGCCGAGTTTCGCCTCGACGATCCAAAGGTGAGCACCATCCTGCTGGACTACTCGACCGGGATCCACGAGGCCATTCATCACCTGTTGGGGCTGGGTCACCGCCGGATCGCCTTCCTGGCCGGCCCGCACAAGCTGCACTCGGCCATCACGCGCGAGAACGACTTCCGCACGGCCATGCAGGACGAGGGTTTGCCCACCCAGAAGAAGTGGATCATCGAGTGCGACCACACGCTGAAGGGCGGCGTGGCCGGCTTTGCCCAACTGCAGGCTCTCAGCGCGCGGCCCAGCGCCATAGTCTGCTCCAACGATATGACCGCCATCGGCGTGCTGCGGGCGGCGTACATGGAGGGACTGCGGGTGCCGGACGACATTTCGGTGATCGGCCTGGACGACATCGACTTTGCCGAGTTCACGCTGCCGCCGCTGACCACCATCCGGCTGTCGCGGGCCGACCTGGCCCGCTCGGCTTTCGAGGCTCTGCGCCAGCAGGTCGAGGACCCTGCCAATCCCAAGATGCTGCGCGAGTTTCTGGTGTCGACCAGCTTGGTGGTGCGGGGCTCGACGGCTGCGCCGGCGGCCGGGATCTAGAGCGCTTGCCGCATCATTTTATGGGTTGAGGTTGGTGTTTTCCCAGGTTTCGGAATCGAGATCCCCTTCGGCTTCGCTCAGGGCAGGCTTTCGAGAAGCTCAGGACAGGCCCTGGGGCGACCGGCTGCGGGGGCCAAAAGTTCTTCCCTTTTCGTCTGAATCTAAGTCACGGCGACTGCGTGCCCGTTGCGCATGGCGTCCACTTCGGCCTGGGTGGCGTCGGCGGCGGTGCGGCGGTCGGGGTAGAGGCGCGGCTCGCCGAAGCGGACTTCGGCATGGAAGCCGGCAGCGCCCAGCACCTTCCAGAGATGAGGCAGGAAGGTGGCGTCGCCGAACCAGCACAGCTCCTGCTCCGGCGTGCCGTCGGAGAGCACGTAGCGAATGGAGGCGGCGGTGATGGGCGCGCCCGCGGTGGTTGCGGGATCGAAGAGCCGCGAGCGGAAGCGCAGCAACTGGCTGCCGTCGGTGGTGGTGCCTTCGGGGAAGAACAGCACGGGCACCGGCAGCGGAAGGCGCCTGGCGATCTCGCGGGCGACGGTGGTGGCGCTGAGGTGGCTGGAGCGGTCGAGAAAGATGGTGCCGCCGCTGCGCGCGGCCTTGCCGAAGAACGGCCAGCCGTCGATCTCCGCCTTGGCCACAAAGAAACAGGGCGTGGCGGCGGAGAGAATGACGATGTCGAGGTAGCTGAGATGATTGGCGACAATGAGGCCGCGGGTGGGCCGATGGCCCTCAACGCGCCATTGAATGCCCATACTGCGCATGATGGCGCGGGCAGAGTCGCGGACCCACAGCGCACGGCGCTCCAGCGTCATGCGGCCTTTGAGATGCGCCAGCCAAAAACGGAGAACACACCATGCCAGAGTGAATGCCAGCGCCACAGCGCGCCAGCCAGCCCGCAGACTCACTGGGTGAGCGGGGCAAGAAAGCGGTTGCGCGCCGAGGCGGAGAGCAACTTCAGGTCGAGCAAGGTAAGAAAATCGATGGTGCCGAACTCGCGGTCCCAGGCCGGGGGCGCGGCAATGCGCGCACCAATGGCCAGATAGGTCTTCAACAGCTTGGGTACCTTTGCGTGAGCGGACGCCTCAGCCGGCGGAGATTGCGGCCGTGATCGATCGTACGGCAAGGGCGACGGCTGTGTTTGTGCGCCCTCGGGCTCGATGGGGCAGGCATACGCCGCGGTGGGCTCGGTTTCAAACTCCGGCGAAACCCGGTAGTGGTCGAGCTGGCGATACATCCGCAAGCCTTCCGCCGGGTCCTGGGAGTTGATGGACGAGCAACCGATCAAGTAGCGCAGCCCCATGTCACAAGCATACTGCGCGATACCCCTCCACAGCAGCATCAACACCTCGGGGGTGCGGTGCGCGCGGTCAATGCAGGCGCGTCCCAGCTCCAGAATGCCGGGCCGCAGCGGCTCGTAGGGAGCAAAGGTGAACTCCTGCTCGGAATAGTAGCCGAAGTGGCGCGCGGCGGTTGAGCCCGCCTGCATGCGGTAGGTGCCGACGATGCGGCGGGAGGGATTCGGCTCCTGCTTGTCCTCGACCAGCAGATGCTCGCAGCAGGAGTCGAAGCGGTCAGTGTCGAGACCGGTCTGGTAGGAGCTTTCAAGCCCTTCGCCCATTTCGATGTTGAAAACGCGGAAGCGCAGGCGGCAGGCTGCCTTGCGGTCTTCCGCGGTTTCGGCCAGGCGCAGACGGTAACGGCCCACTTCCGCATGAACGCGCGACGCGGGTGGAGTTATAGGGGAAAGATAAGAGTTAGCTGAAACTTCCACCAAAGCGGCGGAAAGATGAGGCCTATTCTGCGGAACTTTGTGCCGCGTGTCCGGAATCACGAGGCCAGTATGCGCCGGGTACTGTCAAAGGACTGTCAATCCGTTGCGAATACGGCGCAAATAACTCTTCGCAACTGTAACATGGCAGTAACATCGCGGTTGTCATCGCTCGCAAAACACCTCATTGAAATGGATAACTCAGGAAGATTGTTACTTAGCGAATCCATGAACAAGCTCTTTCCCGGGACTTGCATTCCCTCGGGGGCTAAAGCCAACGTTCATTTTGCCGCACTCACGGCGCGGTTAAAACCGCGCCCTTTCAAGGCATCAGTTTGTCCAGGAGTTGCTTGGTCGCGATGAGCAAGTTCTTCTTACCTGGCCCGTATTTCCGCGTGGCTGCGGCCGCCGTGCGCGGCGTAGGGTATTCTGGCAGCATCATGTCCGATCCTGTTGCTGCCCAGGCTCTTGATCCCGTTCGCCTGACCATCGCGCTCTGCCAGATCGAATCCACCACCTACAACGAGGGGGCGGTGGGGGACTTTCTGGCCGATTTCCTGGCCGCGCGCGGCTGGGCTGTGGAAAAGACGCCTGTGCCGCAGCCCGCCGAGAGCGGGAGCGGCGCGGCGCGGTGGAATGTCTACGCGGGAAGGGAAGGCGAGACGCCCGACCTGGTCTTCTCCACGCACATGGACACCGTGCCGCCCTACATTGCGCCCACCGAGGACGATGAGTTTCTTTACGGGCGAGGGGTTTCGGACGCGAAGGGCATCATCGCCGCCCAGGTAGCCGCTGCCGAGGCGCTGCGCGCGGCGGGCTACAAGGTTGGGTTGCTGTTTGTATCGGGCGAGGAGCGCGACTCCGCCGGCGCCAAGGCCGCCAATCTCGCGCCCAAGGGGAGCCGCTTCCTGATCAACGGCGAACCTACCGACAACCGGCTGGCGCTGGCGTCGAAGGGCGCGCTGCGCGCCGTGCTCAAGTCGACAGGAAAGATGGCGCACTCGGCTTATCCGGAGCTGGGCGAGAGCGCCGTGCACAAGCTGGTGGAGGCGCTCGGCAAACTGCTGGCGCTGCCGCTGCCCACGCTCGAAGACGTGGGCCCCAGCACGCTGAACATCGGCCAGATTCAGGGCGGCCACGCGCCCAACGTCATCGCCGACAAGGCCGAGGCGCAGGTGCTTGTTCGCCTGGTGGGCGACTCGGGCCCCGTCCGCGCTGCGCTGGTGGAAGCGGCCGCCGGGCTGGCCGAAGTCGACTTCACGCTGGAGATTCCGTTTGTGCGGCTGCGGGCGGTTCCGGGGCTGCCGACCATGATCGCCAAATTCACCACCGACATTCCGCAGTTGAGCAACTGGGGCGAACCGCTGCTGTTGGGGCCGGGGTCGATTCATGTGGCGCACACGCCGTTTGAGAAGCTGGCGAAGAAGGAACTGCTGGAAGCGGTGGAGCTATATGTTCAGGTGGCGAAGCAGTTGCTGGGGTAATGGCCGCGCCCCAAAAGGCCGGCAGGCCATCCTTCTATCCTTCGCTTCGCGCATTGAGAATCTACTCTTATCCCGTAGCCGCTTCGCTCCTATCTGCAACGGTTGAGAACGCCTTGAACAGGATGAATGCCAGGGCTTTGAATGCAGCGAAGAGAATCAGTGCAGCCACCACGAACGTGGTGATCGGATGAATGGCTGAGGCCGGGCTGACGAAGAACTTGTCGAAGTACTGCGATTCGTGCAACAGGTAGGCGTCGCGCCCAAGTTGGTGCCAATGCCAGTGATTCCAATTGGAATGAAGTCCGACCAAAATCCCCATTGCTGCCGCTGCGGTCCACTCAGAAACCAGTTTAACCTTCATGCAGCCCATTTTATCGTGCGGATTGGGATTCGGCTGATTCGGACCTCTTCTGATTGTGAAATCTCCCTCCGCGCCGGGCTTATATGATGGAGATACTCGAAGGAGAAATCATGAGCGCATCCATTCTCGACATTCCCGTCAAGAAGATTACCGGCGAGGTTACCACTCTTGGCGAATTCAAGAGCCACGTGCTGCTCGTGGTCAACGTGGCCTCGAAGTGCGGGCTTACCCCGCAGTACGAGGGCCTGGAGAAGATCTACGAGCAATACAAGGGACAGGGGCTGGTGGTCGCGGGCTTTCCGGCCAACGACTTCAAGGCGCAGGAGCCGGGCACGAACGAGGAGATCTTGTCCTTTTGCACGACCAACTTCGGCGTGAAGTTTCCGCTGTTCGACAAGGTTCCCGTCGTGGGCCCGGAAAAACATCCGCTGTATGCGGCGCTCATTGCGGCGCAGCCCAAGGCCATCAGCCTGTCCGCGGTTCCGTTCCGCGAAAAGCTGAAGGGCTATGGCATCGAGGGCAACGCGGAGCCGGAGATTCTGTGGAACTTCGAGAAGTTTCTGGTGAGCCGCGGCGGGGACGTGGTGAAGCGGTTTGCGCCGGACACGCAGCCGGACGCGCCGGAACTGGTGGCGGCGATCAAGGCCGAATTGGCCAAGGACTGACTTTGTGGGTGGATGCCGATTCCCTGCGTCGAGTTGGGCCAGGGACCGCAAAAATAACAGCAGGTCCTTCGACTCCCTTCGCCCCGCTACGGTCGCTCAGGATGACAGGTTTGTGGGCGGGGTGAGAGCGGCGAGGAAAGTGTGCGCGACGCTGGCGGCTGCGGGCACGGCCCATGTATGCTCAGGCCATGGAAATGGACGATGTCTACTCGCCGACTGCCTTGAACGCGCTGGCCCAGGCTTCTTCCTCCTATCTGCGCTCGGCGCGGCATCAGCCGGTGCGGTGGCATGCGTGGGGCGAGGCGGCCTTTGCGCAGGCACAAGCGGAAGACAAGCCGATTCTGCTGGACATTGGGGCGGTGTGGTGCCACTGGTGCCACGTGATGGACCGCGAGTCCTACGAGAACGCGGAGATTGCGGCGCTGATCAACGAGAACTTTGTGGCCGTGAAGGTCGATCGCGACGAGCGGCCGGACGTGGACGCGCGCTACCAGGCGGCGGTCTCGGCCATGAGCGGGCAGGGGGGCTGGCCGCTGACGGCGATTCTGACGCCGGACGGGCGCCCCTACTTCGGCGGGACGTACTTTCCTCCCGGCGACCGCTATGGGCGGCCCGGCTTTGGGCGAGTGCTCATGACGATG
>JARLGE010000021.1 GCA_031296215.1 Occallatibacter sp. | reverse complement strand
TGCGGCGAATCCCTGGAAGCGGAGGCTGGTTGATTGGGCTTTTGTGCATACGCGGTTTTTGGAGCGGCTCGATCCGATGCCCGCACATTTTGAGTGAATTTGGCTGCGAACGAAAAGCACGCCTCAGGGGTTAAAACCCCGTTTGCGAAAGGCCACCATGTTGCCGGGGATAAATCCCCGGCCTACCGCTCGCGGCGCCGACCGCTTTCACTTCGTCCTGATCAGTTATGTTTGCCTTTCCATTCGGCGTAGGGGCCTTGGAAGTCCTCTATGCCTTCGGGCTTGAAGTTCCAGAGGCGGGTGGCTACTTCGTCGATCAAGTCGTGGTCGTGGGTTACTAACAGGACTGTGCCTTCGTATCGCTGAAGGGCGATATTCAGGGCGTTGATGGCTTCCAAGTCGAGATGGTTAGTCGGCTCGTCGAAGATTAATATGTTGGGCTTGGTGAGGATTAACTTACAAAATGCGAGACGGGCTTGCTCGCCGCCGCTTAGTGCTTTGGTCTGCTTGTCGCCTTCTTCGCCGCTGAATAACATCTGGCCTAAGATGCCGCGGATCTCTTCGCTGTGGGCGGCGGGGTTCCAGCGATGGAGCCACTCGGCGACGGTTAGTCCGTGCTCGATGGTCGAGCCGACGTCTTGAGGGAAGTAACCGATCTGGGCTTCGTGGCCCCAGAAGACGGAGCCGGAGTCGAGAACGAAGTCCTTGTCGGCGAGGCCGGGGTAGTTGTTGAGCAGGCTCTTGATGAGGGTGGTTTTGCCTGCGCCGTTGCGGCCCATGAGACAGATCTTTTCGCCGCGCAGGACATTGGCGGTGAAGCCGTCGAGAACCTTCAAGTCGTCGTAGAGCTTGGTGACGTGCTTGAACTCGAGGATGTGCTTGCCGGAGGGGCGGAGCATGTCGAAGCGGATGTAGGGGCGCTGGATGTTGGAGCGGGCCAGCTCGTTGGTCTGGAGGCGCTCGACTTCCTTGCGCCTACTCGTGACTTGAGACGAGCGGGTTCCGGCGGCGAACCGTGCGATGAAGTCGTTGAGCTGGGCGATCTTTTTGTCGCGCTGGGCGTTCTGCGATTCGAGCGTGGAGCGGATCTGGGTTTTGGCCATGACCATGTCGTCGTAGCCGCCGGTGTAGACGATGATGGTTTGGTAATCGATGTCGGCGGTGTGGGTGGTGACGGAGTTGAGGAAATGGCGGTCGTGGGAGATGCAGATGAGGGTGCCGTCGTAGTGGTCGAGGAAGTCCTGGAGCCAGTGGATGGAGTCGAGATCGAGGTAGTTGGTGGGCTCGTCGAGGAGCAGGGCCTCGGGCTTGCCGAAGAGGGCCTGGGCTAACAGGACGCGGACCTTCTGGCCGCCCTGTAGCTCGGACATCTTGCGCTCGTGGATGGCTTCGGGGATGTCGAGGCCGTCGAGGAGAATAGCGGCGTCGGCCTCGGCGGTGTAGCCGTCCTCGTCGCCGATGACGCCTTCGAGCTCGCCTAACCTCATGCCGTCTTCGTCGGTCATTTCGGGCTTCTCGTAGATGCGGTCGCGCTCTTCGAGGGCGGCCCAGAGCGGCTTGTTGCCCATGATGACGGTGTCGATGACGCGATAGGCGTCGAAGGCGAATTGGTCTTGGCGGAGGACGCCGAACTTGCGGGGGCGGACGACGGAGCCCTTCTGCGCGTCGAGCTCGCCGGTGAGGACCTTCATGAAGGTGGACTTGCCAGAGCCGTTGGGGCCGGTGAGGCCGTAGCGGCGGCCGGGAACAAAGCTGACGGAGACATCTTCAAAGAGGATCTTGGCGCCGTAGCGCATGGAGACGTTGCTAACTGAGAGCATGGTTGTTCTGGTTCCTGTCGGTCTGTGAGGGCCGCAGCGGGGTGACGGCGCTCGTCGGTCACCCCACGGACGAAGACCTGTCCGCGGGGACCCCCGATGGGCCGGGGGTAGCTGGGGTTGGTTCCGGTTGATGGCGCGCATGGGCAGCGCCGGAAGACTTTGGCTCTTCTAGTTTCGCATATTTTGGTTTATTGGGTTGGGAGGGGGGTGAGATCCCAGGTTTCATCGACCGCGGCGGACGAGACCTGGGGTACCCAGCCTGTGTACCTATCGAGCAGCGCCTGCTCAGTGCGCGGGCGCTGCGTATTTGCCGGCTTTGGCGTAGAGCCAGTCGCCGTCGCCGGGGTCGTTGGGGTCTTTGAGGACGTAGTAGAGGTTGGTGACAGGGGCGAAGCACTGGCGGTAGACGAGGCCGATGCCAGCGCCGCGGCCGGGCTGAATGAAGTTCGTGCTCATGTTGAAGTAGGCGGGCGGGTTGTCGATGCGAAGCGTGTTGTTGTGGATTTGGGTGGTGATCTCGTGGAGGCCGCCGCCGGCGAAGGTCGAGGTGCCGTCTCTGCCCGCGCCGAACTCGTAGTGGGGCGGGGTGGGGCTGTCCTGGTTGTAGGTGGTGTCGATGGCGGCCTGCCAGCGGCGGGTGAAGGGCGCCATGGTTTTGGCTGCGACGATGTGAATGAGGATGGAGCAGGAGTTCTTGGAGCCTGGACCGTAGATGGCGTTCACCCAGTTGTCGCCGCTGTCGCCGGTTTCCTCGCCCATGAGCTCAGCAGCCGTGGGTGGCGGTTTGACTCCAGCGCAGGCAGGGGGCAAGGCGAAGGTCGCTGGCGGGGGCGGGGCGAGGGAGATGCTGCGGATGTCGGTCATGGTGTTCATGGCGGCGCCGGGGGCTCCGAAGGCTGACTTGACGACCAGGTTGTCTTTCTGGTCAAACCAGACTTTGAGATTCATCCCCTGGGTGACGCCTGTATAGATCTTGGTCGGAATGCCGTTGAGGGTCTCTGCACCGGTGATTTTCAACTCGCCTTTGGCGATGGGGCCGGCGAGTTCAGCGGCGCCGGCAAAGGGGTCGCCCCAGTCGCCTGAGAAGGAGCTTGCGCTGCAGGTAACCGGGGTGCCGCTGGGGTCCCAGCTATGCTGAGCGCCCGCCTTCACGTCGATGAGATTCAAGGAGCGACTGGCCGGAGTTCCGTCCGCCTGGGCAGGGTGCTTGTATTCGACCAGGATTTGCGAACCGTTGCGATAGATGGTCATGCTGCCGGGGGCGCCGCCGGGGAGTGCTTCGGTGATGGTGTAGGCGGTGGGGGGCGTTTGCGCCGGGAGGAGCGCGGCGAGGGCCAGCAGGCCAAGGCAAGAGAGTATTCGCGGGGTCAGCATCGGAAAAGCTCCTTCAGGGCGGTGGATGGATCAGCGTTCGACCAGCACAGGTGAGGCGACTGGGTACTTGTTGGGAGGAAAACGATTGTATCGGCGGGATTTGTGGCCGTCAAGCCACCTGCGGTGGGGCAGACGCTCGCTATCCGCTCGCAGGAGGTTCTTGGTTTCCCAGTCGGCCACCTGCGGTGGGGCGGACGGCGCCTGCACGGCAGAAGGGTTCGTGGATTCCAACCCGGCCGGTTGAGAATCGTGGTTTCCCACCCATTCGCAGAATGCGCGAATGGATGGGGCACGGAGCATTTTCCGGCTAGACAGGCCGGTGTTCGCCGATGTCCGCAACGCATCGTGCGCGTTTGGCTGCTCAGGATGACAGCATTTGAGGACTGAGCCCTGGAAGCCCGGCGCTAGCCGAAGAGGACCATGGCGAGGTGATTAACGACGAAGGCGGCGACCCAGGCCAGGACCAGCATGTAGAGGAACTGCACGGCGGGCCACTTCCAACTGTTGGTTTCGCGGCGGACCACGGCCATGGTGGAGGTGCACTGCATGGCGAAGGCAAAGAAGATCATCAGCGCCAGCGCGCCGCCCAGGGTCATGTCGTGGTGCAAGGCGGTTTGCAGGTGCATGGCCTGGGTGGCGGGGTCGGCGCCATACAAAGTTCCCATGGTGGAGACCATGACTTCGCGGGCCAGAACGCTGGAGAGCAGGCCGATGCCGATCTTCCAGTTGAAGCCCAGCGGGGCGATGGCGGGCTCGATGAAGTGGCCGAGGCGTCCGATGATGGACTCGGCGAGTTCAGGCGCGGTCCAGGTGCCCGCGGCCGTGTGGACGATGGGCAGATGGGCGAGGACCCAGAGGGCCAGGGTGACCGACAGAATGACGGTGCCGGCCTGGCGAAGAAAGACATTGGCGCGGTCGACCAGACGAATGCCGAGCGAGCGCAGGGTGGGCATGCGGTACTGTGGCAGTTCCAGGATGAACGGCGTCTCGCTGGATTTGAGGATGGAGCTCTTGAGCAGCCAGGCGGTGGTCATGGCGCCCACGAAGCCGGCCACATAGAGCGACAGCATGACGATGGTGCGCAGGCCAAGGAAGCCGTGGAGATACGCGATATTGGGAATGAAGGCGGCGATCAGCAGCATGTAGACGGGCAGGCGCGCCGAGCAGGTCATGAAAGGCGTGACCAGAATTGTCGCCATGCGGTCGCGCTTGTTCTCAATGGTGCGCGTAGCCATGATGGCGGGCACGGCGCAGGCGTAAGCGGAGAGAAGGGGGATGAACGCTTTGCCGTTCAATCCAGTCGTCCGCATGACGCGGTCGGCGATCAGCGCGGCGCGGGCCAGGTAGCCGGAGTCTTCGAGGATGCCGATAAAAAGAAATAGCAGCAGAATCTGCGGCAGGAAGACCAGGACCGAGGAGATGCCCTTCCATGCGCCGTCGAGCAGGAGCGATTGAAGCCATCCGGCGGGAAGCAGCGGCCGCACCAGGTCGGCCATGCGGGCCAGGATGTCGCCGAAGCCGTCGGACATGGGCTGGCCGATGGAAAAGACCACCTCGAAGACGCCGATGACGACGGCGAGAAACAGCAGCGGTCCCCAGATGCGATGGAGCAGGATGTTGTCGATCCTGCGCGTGCCCTCGACGGAAAGCGGGGCGCGGTAGCCGGTGCGGCGGCTGATCTGGGCGGCCCAGGTGTGGGCGCTGGCGGCGTTGCCCAGCACGGGCAGGGTGAGAGGCGTGGCGGCTTCGCGCTCGGTCTGCCGATGCAGGAAGAGAGGCACCGCGTCCAGGCCGGTGCCGTGGGTGGCGCTGATCAGGGCCACAGGCGCGCCCAACTCGCGGGCCAGCTTGAGCGGGTCGATCTGGCCGCCGCGCTGCTCCATCAGGTCGGACATATTCAGGAGCACGAGCGTAGGCAGCCCTTCAGCGAGGACCGGGGCGGCCAACATCAGCTGGCGGGTGAGGTGCAGGGAGTCCAGAACCAGAAGCACGGCGTCGGGCTTGGGCGTGCCGGGCATTTTGCCGCGCAGCACGTCGACGGCGACCCGCGCGTCCTCAGAGTAGGGGGTGAGCGAGTAGACGCCGGGCAGGTCGATGAGCGTGAGGTCGTCGCGGCCCACGCCAGCCATCAAGCCCATGCGCTGCTCGACCGTGACGCCGGGGTAGTTGGCCACCTTCTGGCGCAGGCCGGTGAGGCGGTTGAACAGCGTGGACTTGCCGGAGTTGGGCGGGCCAATGAGGACAACTGTCTTCAAGGCCCCGGCGGGATGCGGCGCGGAGGGTGGTACGAAGGCCGGAGTCTCACAGCAGGCGCTCATCGGGAGGCCTCGATCAGCGCCTCGGCTTCGACGCTGCCGTCTTCGGGGAGGGCGGGATCTGCTTCAGCTTCGGACGGACGGACGCGGATCAATGCGGCGGTCTCGTGACGCAGGGCGATCTCCATGCCGTCGATGAGGTAGACGGTGGGGTCGCCGGCCGGGGCGCGGCGCAGGGCGATCACCGGAACGTCGGGGACGAAGCCCATGTGCATGAGATGGTTCTGCACGGATTCAGGCAGATCGAGGGCCACCAGGACGCCCGTCTCTCCCACCTTCAACTTGCTTAGCACGCTCACCCGACGAACTCCCCGGGCCAGCCGGAAGTGCAGTACATTCCAACCGAGGCCCGCATCAAAACTACGACCGGAATGGTCGGACTTAAGTATACGACCAATTTGGTCTGAATCGCAACCATCGGAAGCAAGACCCCAGGATTCAAATCCATTCACGGCTTTGACCCCGAAGCGAGGCGTCCCAAGTGCTTTCGCCAGTGCCCATTGCCTTCCCCTGGCGGACCCCCTCAGATGCATTTATCGGAACGATGCTCTGTTTTTATCAGCGGAATTGCCGGTGGGAAGTGATCCAGATCACATTAGTTGTGCGATCATGGTTGAGGATTACGGCATGACCGGTGGTAGAAGATTGGTATGACGGTCGAAGAACTGCGGGAATCGTTGAGCTGGGCGGAGCCGCCGGGGGGGCTGACGGCGCCCGTGGCCGCCCTGTGGTGGGACGCCAAAGGCGACTGGGGACGGGCGCACGGAATGGTGGATGAACTCGAGACCTCGGAGGGGATGGCGGTCCACGCCTACCTGCACCGCAAAGAGGGCGAGGCTTGGAACGCGGACTACTGGTACCGGCGCGCTGGGCGGCGGTTTCATCGCTCGGCACTGGACGAGGAATGGGCTGCATTGGCGGAAGGGCTGCTCTGATCAGTGCGCTGCGATCGGCGATCCCTCCATCCGAATTGGAGGTCCAGTTCCCGAGCCGGATTTGCCGCTGGACGCTTCTGCCCATCCACGAGCGCGACGCAGGAACCCCTTGTTTTTATAGGTCTTCGAGTGACAACACCGGATTCCGTCATCGCAGGCCTCAAGGAAGTTCTTTTTGCGGAAGCTGTGCTCGAATGGAACACCGGTTCATAATGCGATACGCAGTACCGTGCCCGTGACCACTGTCACGGCTCACCCCGGCCACACCGAGTACAAAAGAGGTGAGACCAGAAGCGGGACGTAAACACACCATCAATTTCAATCCTAACGTGCCCGTTTGCGGGAGGGAATCGTGCCAGCTTTCACACCACCATCGCTGCCCAGCGACGACAAGCGCTGGAAGATCGTGAACGGCACCATGCGCAAGAATGGGTTTGCCCGCCACGCGCTGATTGAGACGCTGCACACCGTGCAGTCTTCGTTCGGCTATCTGGACGACGACGCCATCCGTTTCGTGGCGCGCACCTTGCGTGTGCCGCTCAGCCAGGCCTATGGCGTGGTGACCTTCTACCATTACTTCAGCCTGAAGCCGCCGGGCAAGCACACGCTCACCATCTGCGCCGGCACGGCCTGCTACATCAAGGGCGCCGACAAGCTGGTGGCGGCGGCCGAAAAGCGGCTGGGAATTGCGCAGGGTCAGACTACCAAAGACGGCGCCATAAGCCTGATGACCGCGCGCTGCGTGGGCGCGTGCAGCCGCGCGCCGGTGACGCTGGCCGACGGTGTGGTGGCCGGCGAAGCGAGCCCTGAGGCGATGCTCGAGCAACTGGAAAGGTGGGCCGTGGAATGAACATCGAAGAGCTGGAACAGATAGCCGAAAGCGTCCGCCTGGAGAACTCGCGGTACGACTTCGAAGTGAATGTGTGCATGGACCTGGCCTGCATGAGCCAGGGCTCAGACCGGCTGCGGGACGAGCTGGTGAAGGCCGCCGAGGCCTCGGGCAAGAAGGTGCTGGTGCGCCGCACCGGGTGCATGGGCCCGTGTTCCTCCGGTCCTCTGGTGCGCGTCGACCCGGAGGAGACGCTCTACCACCACGTGAAAGCCGGGGACGCGGAAGCGATTGTGTCCAGCCTGGGCGGCGACCCGGTGCCCGCGCTGCAATGCGACTTGAACGAGCACTTCGACAAACAGGTGCGGGTGGTGCTGGAGAACGCGGGCCACATCGATCCGGAAAAGATCGACGACTACATTGCCCGCGACGGCTACAAGGCGCTGCTGACGGCGCTGACGGAGATGACGCCCAACGGCGTCGTCCACCGCATCACCGAAAGCGGTCTGCGGGGACGCGGCGGCGGCGGTTACCCGACCGGCCTCAAGTGGGGCACGGTGGCCAAGGCCGGCGGCGACCTGAAGTACGTGGTCTGTAACGGCGACGAAGGCGATCCCGGAGCGTTCATGGATCGCAGCGTGATGGAAGGCGACCCCCATCGCATCATCGAGGGTATGGCCATCGCGGCCTATGGCGTCGGCGCCAGCAAAGGCTTCATCTACGTCCGCGCCGAGTATCCGATCGCCGTTTCGCGGCTGACTACCGCGCTGCGCGAGGCGCGCCGCCGCGGCCTGCTGGGCAACGGCATCTGCGGCACCACATTCAACTTCGACGTGGAAATCCGGCTCGGCGCCGGCGCCTTCGTCTGCGGCGAGGAGACAGCGCTGCTGGCCTCGATCGAAGGCCGGCGCGGGACCCCCAGGCCCAGGCCCCCATACCCCGCGGTGAGCGGTCTGTGGGGCAAGCCCACGCTGATCAACAATGTTGAAACCTACGCCAACGTCGCGCCCATCGTCCGCAACGGCGGGAAGTGGTTTTTCAACATGGGCTCGGAGCGCAGCAAAGGCACCAAGGTTTTTGCCCTCACCGGCAGAATCACCCATACCGGCCTGATCGAAGTGCCTCTGGGCATCAAGCTCTGGGAGATCATCGACGTGATCGGCGGCGGCGTTCCGGGCGGGCACACATTGAAGGCAGTGCAGACCGGGGGCCCGTCCGGCGGCTGCATTCCCGCCGAGATGCTGGGCCTGGGAGTCAGCTACGACGCGCTGATGGCGGCCGGCTCCATCATGGGCTCGGGCGGCATGATCGTGATGGACGACACTTCCTGCATGGTCAACGTGGCGCGCTTCTTCATCGAGTTCTGCATGACCGAGTCGTGCGGCAAGTGCATTCCGTGCCGCGCCGGCACGGCGCAGATGTACACCCTGCTGACGCGCATCTGCGAGGGGCAGGGCACCATGGACGATCTGGATCTGCTGGTCGAATTGTGCGACACCGTCAAGAACGCCAGCCTCTGCGGCCTGGGCCAGACAGCGCCCAATCCCGTGCTGAGCACCCTCAAGTACTTCCGCAACGAGTACATCGAGCACATCGTGCATAAGCGCTGTCCGGCCGGCGTGTGCAACATTCAAGCTCCCGTGGAGGTGCTGGCATGAACGATGCCGTGGAAGTCAAAACACTCATCATCGATGAACAGGAAGTGAGCGCTCGCAGGGGCCAGACCATCCTGGAAGTGGCGCGGGAGAACGGCATCCAAATCCCCACCCTCTGCAGTCTGGACGGCCTCAGCAGCGTGGGCGCCTGCCGCATGTGCCTGGTTGAGATCAAGGGCAGCAACAAACTGTTGCCCGCCTGCGTGGCTACCGTCTATGAGGGCATGGAGGTCACCACCAATTCCGAACGCCTGCAGAAGTACCGCCGCAACATCCTCGAACTGCTCTTCGCCGAGCGCAACCATATCTGCTCGGTCTGCGTCTCCAACGGCCACTGCGAACTTCAGACGCTGGGCCAGCAGCACGGCCTGACCCATGTGCGCCTGCCCTATCGCAACCCCGATCTCCACGTCGACGCCTCGCACGAGCGCTTCACCGTGGACCACAACCGCTGCGTCCTCTGCACCCGCTGCGTGCGGGTCTGCGCGGAGATTGAAGGCGCGCATATCTGGGACGTGAAGGGTCGCGGCATCGACTCCATCGTCATCACCGATCTCAACCAGCCGTGGGGCGAATCGGCTTGCACCCGCTGCGGCAAATGCGTGCAGGTGTGTCCCACCGGAGCGCTATTCGACAAGAGCAAGGTCGGCGCCGACCATCCCAAGTATCCCGACTTTCTGCCCTTTCTGAACATGATGAGGGAGGCGCAATGAGCAAATTGAAGCTGGCAACAGTGTGGCTCGACGGATGCTCCGGCTGTCACATGTCGATTCTCGACATGGATGAGAGGCTGCTGGCAATCGCCGAAGTTGTCGATATCGTTTACAGCCCTATCGTCGACACCAAGGACTACCCCGACGCGGTGGACATTGCCCTGGTTGAAGGCGCCGTGGCCTCGGTGGACGACGAAAGGAAGATCCGCAAGATCCGCGCCCACACCAAGCTGCTGGTAGCCATGGGCGACTGCGCCATCACCGGCAACGTGCCTTCGATGCGGAATCCCATCGGACCCCAGGCCATTCTCGACCGCGCCTACATCGAGAACGCCTCGGCGCAGCCGCAGATTCCCTGCGTCGTTGTTCCGCAGTTGTTGCGCGTGGTCCGGCCCATCCACGAGTTCGTCAAAGTGGACGTGTTTCTCCCCGGCTGTCCGCCCTCGGCCGACACCTTCCACGCCGCGCTGACCGCCCTGGCGACCGGCGTCCCGCTGGACATTCCAGCCCTCACCCGATTTGGAGCCTGAGCTTATGAGCCAGACCATCACCATCGATCCCGTTACACGCCTGGAAGGGCACGGCAAGATCACCATCCAACTCAACGGAGAGGGTGAAGTCGAAGACGCGCACTTCCACGTCACCCAGGTGCGCGGCTTTGAGAAGTTTGCCGAAGGCCGTCCCTTCTACGAGATGCCCAGCCTGATGGCGCGCATCTGTGGCATCTGCCCGGTCTCGCATCTGATCGCTTCTGCGCGAGCTTGCGAAGCCATCATGTCGGTGCGGATTCCGCGCACCGCCGCGCAACTGCGCCGCATGCTCAACCTGGCGCAGATGGTGCAGTCGCACGCGCTCAGCTTCTTCTATCTCGCGTCGCCCGACCTGCTTCTCGGCATGGAGTCCGACCCCGCCGCGCGCCACATCTTCGGCGTCGTCGCCGCCAAGCCTGAGCTGGGCCGCGCCGGCATCGGCCTGCGCCGCTTCGGCCAGCACATCATCGAGCTGCTGGGCAAGAAGCGCATCCATCCCGGATGGGTGGTTCCCGGCGGCGTCACCGAGCCCCTGGAAGCGTCCAAGCGCGACGAGATCCTGGCTATGCTTCCCGAGGCCTACGCCAACATCCAGCTCGCCCTCGCCGCGTACAAGCAGATCGCCGACACCTTCCGCCACGAGATTGAAGTCTTCGCCAATTTCCAGTCCAACTACATGAGCCTGATCAACGAAGACGAGTCGATCGAGTTTACCGTCGGCGCGCTGCGCGTCATCGACTCCTCCGGAAACATCCTGGAAGACGGCATCCTCGCCGACGGGTTCTCCGATCTGATCGGCGAGGCCGTCGAGCCCTACAGCTACACCAAATTCGCTTACCTGAAGTCGCTCGGCTATCCGGCCGGCAGCTATCGGGTGGGCCCGCTGGCGCGGCTCAACATCGCCAAGACCATGGGCACACCGCTGGCGGAGAAGGAACTGGCGGAGTTCAAGCAGCTGGCCAGCGGCCCGGTGCAGAGTTCGTTCCACTACCATCACGCCCGGCTCATCGAGATTCTCTACGGCATCGAGAAGATCGAGCTTATCCTCGCCGACCCGCTTATCCTCGACAAGCATGTGCGCGCCTTCGCCGGCGTCAACCGGCTGGAGGGCGCGGGCCAGGCCGAGGCTCCGCGCGGAACCCTTAATCACCACTACAAGGTCGACGAGAACGGCCTCATCACCTGGGCCAACCTGGTCATCGCCACCGGCCAGAACAACAACGCCATGAACAGGGGCGTTCTGCAAGCCGCCCGTCACTACGTCAAGGACGGCAAGTTTACCGAGGGCGCTCTGAACCGCGTGGAAGCCGTGATCCGCACCTTCGACCCGTGCTTGAGTTGCTCCACCCACGCCTTCGGCCAGATGCCGCTGGTGCTCACGCTTCTCTCGCACAACGGCGAAGTCGTCGACCGGGTGATTCGTTAGCTGTACGATTTACGGATGACCCAACCCACAGCCCAATGCCTCATCCTCGCCTGCGGCAACACGCTGCGCTCGGACGACGGCATCGGGCCGTGGCTGGCAGCGTGGGCGGAAGACAAGTTCCGCGACGACCCCAACGTCCGCGTTCTTGCTCGCCAGCAATGGACGCCCGATCTGGCCGAAGAGATCGCCCAGGCAGAAACGGTTCTCTTCATCGACTGCTCGGTTGAATCGGCTCCGGGCTCGGTGCGCATCGCCGAGGTCGAGGCCTGCGCGCCTGCCGAGGGTCTGGCCACGCATCACCAGGGCGCGCCGGAGTTGCTCGCCCTGGCGAGCGAGCTCTACAACTCCGTGCCGCGCAAGGCGCAACTGCTGACCATCGGCGCCGGGTCAATCGAGCTGGGCGAAGAGTTCAGCGAGGCCGTCCTCGACGCCATCCCGCAGGCCTGCGCGCTGCTGGAGCGAGCTGTTCTTGAGTCCTTGCGCGAGCCTTGAGTCCTTGCGCGAACAGGGTTAGCGCAGGTAGCCCGCCAGCTTGAAAGAGTACGCGTAATCACCCTTCAGGCGCGCGTGAAGCACAATGCTCGTTCCGTCTGTTTGCACCTTGGCTCCGAGTTCGTTTGTATCGCCAAGCTGCGTAATCAGAACGCCCTGCTTCGCAAGAATATCCGGCATCGTTATCGTCTGGGCCTTCGGTGTCCCCAGCACAGTCACAAACAGATCGTCCCCCTTGCGCGTAAACCGCAGGTCGTCGCCTTCCGCGCTTTTCGCCGTCGCATGCGTCCACGGCGACGTGTCGTAAATCGCCTCGCCGTTCTGCTTGAGCCACGCGCCCAGCGCCTTCAGCCGTTCCATCTGCACCGGCGGAATGGTTCCATCCGCCTCCGGACCCACGTCGAGCAGCAGGTTCCCGTTCTTGCTCACAATGTCCACCAGCAGCGCGATCAGCTCGCCCGGCGCAATGGTCTCCGCCTCGCCCTCGGCGCGGTTGTAGCCGAACGACCGGCCCAGGCCGCGGCACTCTTCCCACTTCTTCGGGCTGATCTTGTCCAGCTTTTCGTATTCGGGCGAAGTGAAGTCCGAGTGCGCCACGCCAAAGCGGTCGTCGATCACGCCATCGGGCACGGCGTTGTAGTAGTCGGCCATCACTTCGAGGGCCTTGCCGGTCTTCGGCCAGTCGATGTCGTTCCACAGCAGCATGGGATGATACTTCGCGATCAACTCGTGGATCTGCGCGTTGGCATAGCGGCCGTAGGCCTCGCTCTCCGGCTTCACGGCATCGTAGTCCTTGTTGACCAGGATGGGGCCGGTCGAGAAGGTCCAGTCATAGCCGCCGGAGTAGTAGAGCCCCATGCGCAGGCCTTGCTTGGTGACCGCGGCGGTCAGGTCGCCGACGATGTCGCGCTCCGTATGGCGCGCATTCTGAGGCAGCGTGGGGCTGGGGTTGGGCGTGGTGCTGGGCCACAGCGTGAAGCCTTCATGATGTTTGCTGGTCAGCACAACGTACTTGGCGCCGGCTTCGCGGAAGGTGGTCGCCCACTCGTCCGGATTCCACTTTTTGCTCTCTTTGTTGAACGTCTCGGCAAACTGGTAGTAGTCGTGATGCGGCCCATAGTGCTCGCGATCGTAAGCCTCGGTCGGCGAGCCAGGGACACGCACCGTATTCAAGTACCACTCGGCGTAGGGGTCGTACTTGATGTAATCGTTGGAGGAAAAATCGTGATCGGGATGGTTGAGCGGCGCCCATCCGGGCACCGAGTAGAGCCCCCAGTGAACAAAGATTCCCAGCTTCGCGCCCGCGTACCAATCGGGAAGCGGATGACGGTCGAGGGACTCGATGGTCGGGTCGTACTTCAGCGGCGCCTGCGCCTTCAAGAACGGGCACATCATAGCGAGTAGAACCACAAACGCCGCCCAACAAGCCTTCTTGCAAGCCATCTCAACATCTCCTTCTATCTCGGGGGCCTGGATTCAAAATCGCAGCCGGCCGACCGGCCTGGAAACATTCAACGCCGCCGCGGTGTCTATATAAAGTAAACAGAGCCACCGCTTGAACTTGGTCCCCGCTTGATTCGCCAGTATACGCTCTCCAAGGGAGTTCACTGTGCTTGAACTGCGCCGCGTCACGAAGACCTTTTCGGGGATTCCCGCCGTTGACGATGTCAGCTTCTGTGCCCGCCCGGGCGAAGTCACCGGATACCTGGGGCCGAACGGCTCAGGCAAATCCACCACGATGAAGATGATTACCGGCCTCATCGAGATCACCCAGGGCCACATCCTCTTTCAGGCTAAACCCATCCAGGATGACCTGATCGCCTTCAAGCGCCGCATGGGCTATGTGCCGGAGGAGCCCTACCTCTACAACCATCTCTCCGGCGCCGAGTACCTGATCATGGTGTCGCAACTCCGCAATTTGCCACAGAAAGAATCTTCGGAACGTATCGATGGCTTGTTGCGCCTGCTCTCGCTCTACGACGACCGGCATGCTTCCATCTCCGGCTACTCGAAGGGTATGCGCCAGAAGATTCTCATCGCCGCAGCTCTGTTGCACAATCCTGAATTGATCCTCCTTGATGAGCCCTTTTCCGGGCTCGACGTTGCTTCCGCGCTGGTCTTGCGCAGCCTCATCCAGGAGCTGGCCGCGCGCGGCAAGGTTGTCCTCTTCAGTTCCCACGAACTCGATACCGTCGAGCGCGTCTGCTCACACGTCGTGATTCTTCACCGCGGCAAGCTCGTCGCCGACGACTCCATCGAGCGCCTCCGCTCGTTGATGGAATTGTCCACGCTCGAAGCCATCTTCTCGCAACTCGCAGTCGAGCAGGACACTGACTCGATGGCCCGGCAGATCGCGGACATCATCGATGCGTAAATCATCCGAGCTACGGCCGCTCCAGTTCCGCGTCCTTTACCGCCAGTTTCTGCTGCGCGTCATCGACCTTGAGGCTTTGTCGATTCAAGCCGATATTCCTCGGTATCTTGGGCAGTTTGGCGGCGTCCTGATCATGTTCAGCGTGATTTACGCGTTCCGTGCTTTCGTGTATATCTGGGATCCTTCACTTGCTCCGCAGGTGCGGTTGAGCATGGCATGGAGTGCCGAGCAGTCTCTCATATCTACCATGATGCTGGTGGTTGGCCTGATCACCGTCATCAGTTGGGACGCCACCTTTCCCGACCGGCGCGATGTCATGGTCCTTTCCCCATTGCCCGTCACCCCGCGCACCATCCTGTCAGCCAAAATGGGTGCATCCGGGGCGATCCTGGGTCTGGCCGTTCTTGCATTCAATGTTGCCTCGGGCCTTGCCTGGCCGGTAGTGCTGGGGATTCCGAATGGCGGTTTTCCTGGGTTCCTGCGATGTTGCGCAGCCTTCTGGTTCACGATGATCGCCGCCAGCGCATTCCTGTATTGTTCCGTGCTCACCGTTCAGGGAGTCGCCTCGCTCCTGCTCCCGCGCCGCGACTTTCTTCGCCTTTCCGCAGTCTTGCAGCTAGCCGCCTTTGGCCTCTTTCTCGGCGTGTATTTCACTCAGCCTTCAATCACCTCGCCAGCGGCGATGGGAGCCCCGGAAATGCAGAATCTTCTAGCGTGCTCGCCGTCCTACTGGTTCTTCGCGCTTTTCAATCAGTTGAACGGTTCTCTGCCCGTGCAGTTTACCTGGTTGGCCTGGCGCGCATGGATCGGCCTGGGTATGGTCGTATCCGGAGCTACCGCTTCATTGCTGCTTTGCTACCTGCGGACCATGAAGAGGACCGTCGAAGAGCCGGACCTGGTGGCGAGGGCGCGCGGTTTGCATTGGACTCCGCGCTTCGGCAATGTCCTCCAAACGGCTATCGTGCTGTTCTGCATCCGGTCGCTGGCGCGCAGCCGACAGCATCGCGTGGCCCTGGCGTTCTATGTGGCAATTGTCCTCGGCATCGCCCTCTCCTCGCTGCAAAGCAGGCTATCGGCTGCTGCGCCGCATGGTGTGACGATCGAGTTCATTCTCCCCACTTTCACGATGATGTGCATCGCGGTCTTTGGCCTTCGCAGCGTCTTCTCGCTTCCGATTTCTCTCAACGCCAACTGGGTTCTGCGCATTACCCAACTCTGCTCAACCGAAAAATACATAGCCGCAACGAGACGTTTCATCCTGATCTTCGCTGTAGCGCCAGTCTGGCTTGTTTCGGCCCTGTTGTCCCTGTCAATCAGACCACTCGATCAGGCCGCGGCGCACCTTGTGCTCCTGGCCCTGCTTGGCTGGGTACTTGGCGAGCTCAGCCTCATTGGGTTCTACAAGGTGCCGTTTACGTGTTCCTATTTGCCCGGCAAGGCGAACTTCCAGTTCATATTCTGGGGTTTCCTGGTTGGCATGATTGCCTTCGCGGTTCCTTACGCCGAATTCGAGCAAGGCGCTCTCCACAATCCCGCCAAGTTCGCCTTCATGGCGAGTGCTCTTGCCGGAGCGCTTTTTGGACTTTGGGATTTCAACCGTCGCCGTGCACAATCTGCGATTCTTTACTTCGAGGAGGTCCCGGACGCCGTGATTCAGACCCTGGGTCTAAGTGGAATTCGGCCTTAGAACCTGTCCAAAAACTTGGTTCGAGGAAGGCCGGTTGGGGCTCGTGGTCTCCCACCCATTCGCAAAAGACGCGAATGGATGGGGCACGGAGCGTTTGTGGTGGGTTGAAGGTGGGCTAATTGCAGTTTTTGGACAGGTTCTTAGAACGCACCCACCGTCTGGCGGAGGCTGTAGGAGCTGAGCGTCTTGATGTAGTTGCCGCGGTCGAAGGGCCAGGTGTCCGGGACGGAGCGGCGGCTGAGGCAGCCGCGCGTCTCCTGGAGCGAGCCGTACTCGCGCTTCTCCAGCCAGTACTGCAAGTCGGCCAGTACGCGGCCGATGTGCTCGATGCCGTGAATGTGCAAGGCCGAAGCCATCATGGCGACGTCGGCGCCGGCCATGATCGCCTTCAACACATCCTCGGCCGAGTGAACGCCGCCGGAGATGGCGAGGTCGATCTTGACCTGGCCGTAGAGAATGGCCGCCCAGTGGAGCCGCGGCAGCAGCTCCGAGGGGGTGGAGAAGTGCAGCGTGGGCCGCACCTCCTGCGTCTCAATGTCGAAGTCCGGCTGATAGAAGCGGTTGAACAGCACCACGCTGCGCGCGCCTGCCTCTTCCAGACGCCCCACAAGGTTGGGGATGCTGGTGAACGACGGCGAGAGCTTGACCGCCACCGGCACATGGACCGCGGTGGCAACGGCGGAGACCAGCGCCAGCAGTTGGCCTTCGAGATCGGCGGAGGTCTGGGCGCGATCGGTCGCCAGCGCATAGGTGTTCAGTTCGATGGCGTCTGCCCCGGCCTGCTCGATGTCCTTTGCGTACCGCAACCAGCCGCCGGTGGTAGCGCCGTTGAGGCTGGCCAGGATGGGAATCGCGACCGCTTCCTTGGAGCGGCGCAGGTGGTCGAGGTAGACCTCCTGCGTCATGCGGTAGTCGTCCATCTCCGGCAGGTAGCCGAGCGACTCGGCAAAGGACTCGGTTCCGCGCGACAGGTCCTCGTCCAGCGCTTTCGATTCCATCGCCAACTGTTCCTCGAACAGCGAGGTGAGAACGATGGCCGAGGCCCCCGCGTCCTCCATGCGGCGAACATTGTCGAGCGACTCCGACAGCGGCGTGGACGAAACCACGATCGGGCCCTTAAGCTTCAATCCAAGATACTGCGTTGAGAAATCGATCATTCCCCACCTCCGGCGGCCACAGTCGCCAGCTTTCCTTCTTCTTTTTCTTCCGGTGCAATGTGCGGCGTCTCGCCGCGGCCGGGCATGGAGGCCCGCGCCGAGTAGACACGCCACTGGCGCTCCACATCGTCCTGTGCTTCCTTCAGCAGCTCCGCGGCCAGCTCCGGATTGCTGCGCGCCAGCATGGTGTAGCGAGCTTCGCGATAGCTGTACTCCTTGAGCCGGATCGACGGCGCCTTCGAATCGAGCTGGAAGGGATTCTTGCCCGTCTCCCTCAGCGCCGGGTTGTAGCGCATCAGCGGCCAGTAGCCCGACTGGACTGCGAGTTTCTGTTGCTCCAGCCCGTGCACCAGGTCGTAGCCGTGCGCGATGCAGCTGGAGTAAGCGATGATGAGCGACGGTCCGTTGTGCGCTTCGGCCTCCTGGAAGGCCTTCACCACGTGGCTGTCGTTGCCTCCCAGCGCCACCTGCGCCACGTAGACCGAGCCATAGCTGACTGCCTCCATGGCCAGGTCTTTTCTGCTGTTTGGTTTTCCTGCAGCCGCGAACTTGGCCACCGCGCCCCGCGGCGTGGCCTTGGACATCTGTCCGCCGGTGTTCGAATAAACCTCGGTGTCGAGCACCAGCACGTTCACGTTCTTGCCCGAGCCCAGCACATGGTCGAGGCCGCCGAAGCCGATGTCGAAGGCCCAGCCATCGCCGCCCAGGATCCACACGCTCTTGCGTACCAGCGCATCGGCAATGGCGAGCAGGTTGCGCGCGTCGGAAGATTCGTTGCCGGCCAACTGCGCGCGCAAAGCCTCGACGCGCTTGCGCTGCTCGTTGATCTCCGGCTCGGTCTTCTGCGCGGCGTGGAGCAGCCCTGCAACCAGCTCGGCGCCGATCTCACCCGCGAGCCTGTTGACCAGCAGCTCTGCAAACTCCTTTTGCTGATCCAGCGCGGTTCTCATGCCGAAGCCGAACTCGGCATTATCCTCAAACAGAGAGTTGGCCCAAGTCGGCCCTCGTCCCTGCGCGTTGCTGGTGTAGGGCGTGGTGGGCAGGTTGCCGCCATAGATCGAGGAGCAGCCCGTCGCATTGGCGATATAGAGCCGGTCGCCGAACAATTGCGTCAGCAGCTTGATGTATGCCGTCTCGCCGCAGCCCGCGCATGCGCCCGAGAACTCGAAGAGCGGCTGCAGCAGTTGAATGTCCTTCACCTGCGAGTGCGAGAGTTTGGTCCGGTCGACTTCGGGAAGATTCAGGAAGAACTCCCAGTTGTCGCGCTCGGCCTCGCGCAGCGGCGGTTGCGGCGCCATGTTGATGGCCTTCCTGCTGGCGTCGCTCTTGCTCTTCACCGGGCACACGTCCACGCACACCGCGCAGCCGGTGCAGTCTTCCGGCGCCACCTGCAGCGTGTAACGGTCCTGCTCCATGCCCCTCCACTTGGGCTTGGCCCACTGCAACGTCGCCGGCGCCTTATCGCCCAGTTCCGGCGCGTACACCTTGGCGCGAATCACGGCGTGCGGGCAAACCATCACGCACTTGCCGCACTGGATGCACAGGTCCTTGTCCCAGACAGGAATGAACTGCGCAATATTGCGCTTCTCCCACTGTGCGGTGCCGGTGGGGAAGGCGCCGCCGGCTGGAATCGCGCTCACCGGCAGCAGATCGCCGTGACCTGCCGCAATCTTTTCGAGCACGTTGCTCACAAAAGCCGGCGCCTTCAAAGAGATGGATGGAATCAGATCGAATTCAGAATTTGCAGCAGAGGGCAGCTCGACTTTGTGCAGATGCGCCAGCGCCGCATCCACAGCGGCATAATTCTTTTGGACCACCGCTTCGCCGCGCTTGCCATAAGTCTTGTAGATCGCCTTCTTGATCTGCTCAACTGCTTCGTCGCGCGGCAGCACGCCGCTGATGGCGAAGAAGCAGGCCTGCATGATGGTGTTGATGCGCGTACCCATTCCGGTCTCGCGCGCCACCGTGTTGCCATCGATCACGTAGAACTCAATCTTCTTGGTGAGAAGCTCCTGCTGCGTGGTCTTGGGCAGATGTTCCCACACCTCGGCCGCCGAGTAAGGCGAGTTGAGCAGGAAGACCGCGCCCGGCATGGCCGCTTCCACCACGTTCATCTTCTCCAGGAAGCTGAAGTTGTGGCAGGCCACAAAGCTGGCGCGGGTGATGAGATAACTGGAGCGGATGGGGTTGGGCCCGAAGCGCAGATGCGAGGTGGTCATTGACCCCGATTTCTTCGAGTCGTAGACGAAGTAGCCCTGCGCGTAGTTGGGCGTCTCGCTGCCGATGATCTTGATGGAGTTCTTGTTCGCGCCCACGGTGCCGTCGGAGCCGAGGCCGTAGAACAATGCGCGCACGGTCTTCGGGTCTTCGGTCGAAAACGACGGATCGTAACTCAAACTCGTAAACGTCACGTCGTCTTCAATGCCGATGGTGAAGTGATTCTTGGGCGACGGCTTGGCCAGTTCGTCGAAGACGCCCTTGACCATGGCCGGCGTAAATTCCTTCGAAGAGAGCCCATAACGCCCGCCAATGACAGACGGCTTCACCGCAAAAGGCAGCGACGCCGATTGCTCCGCCAGCACCGTCACGATGTCCTGATAGAGCGGCTCGCCCAGCCCGCCCGGCTCCTTCGTGCGGTCGAGCACTGCAATCGACTTCACCGTCGCGGGCAGCGCGGCCAGGAAGGCGCCGGCATCGAAGGGCCGGTAGAGACGGACCTTGAGAAGGCCGAGCTTTTCGCCTTGTTTGTTGAGCAGATCGACGGCTTCTTCTGTCGCCTCAGCGCCCGAGCCCATCAGCACCATCACGCGCTCCGCATCCGGCGCGCCGTAGTAGTCGAACAGGTGATAGGCGCGGCCCGTCTGCGCGGCAAAGCGATCCATGACGGACTGCACAATGTTCGGAACCGCGTCGTGAAACTTGTTGCAGGCCTCGCGCGCCTGGAAGAAGACATCCGGATTCTGCGCCGTGCCGCGAATGATGGGCCGGTCGGGGCTCAGCGCCCGCTGCCGGTATTCAATAATGTACTTGTCGTCCAGCAGGGCACGGATGGTCTCATCGCCGATGGGCAGAATCTTGCCCACTTCGTGCGAGGTCCTGAAGCCGTCGAAGAAATGAATGAAGGGAATGCGCGACTCGAGGGTGGCGATCTGCGCCACCAGGGCCATGTCGGCCACTTCCTGCACGGAATTGGAGGCCAGCATCGCCCAGCCCGTCGAGCGGCAGGCCATCACGTCGGAATGGTCGCCGAAGATCGACAGGGCATGAGTCGCCAGCGTGCGCGCGGTCACATGCATGGTCGCCGGGGTCAGCTCGCCGGCAATCTTGAACATGTTGGGAATCATCAGCAGCAGGCCCTGCGAAGCGGTGAAGGTGGTCCCGAAGGCCCCTGCCTGCAACGCGCCATGCAGCGCGCCCGCGGCTCCGCCCTCGCTCTGCAGTTCTTCCACGATGGGCAGCGCGCCCCAGATGTTCTTTTTCCCCTCCGAGCGCCACTGATCGGCCCACTCGGCCATCGGCGACGAGGGGGTGATGGGATAGATGGCGACCACTTCGGAGAGACGATAGGCCACCGAGGCAGCCGCCTCGTTCCCATCCAGAATTACCATTTTGCCGGGCGTTTCCTGTTCACTCATTCGCTTTTCCTCACAGCGCGGCCGACGGGAATAAGGCCGCTCAAATGAGTCTCTTCTCCGGGGTTCGGAGTCGCTGTGATGTGAGACACACGGCGGGTACGGAATCCCATACTATGGAATGATTCTCCGGGAGCGAATGTCCGGCATGAGTGGGCGGGACTGGAGCCCTCCAACCATCTGGGGCGCATGCAGGGCGCATTCCGGGGCTGCTGGATTCAAGGGGTGCGGCTGGCAGGGCCAATCTTGATGTCGTAACCGCTGTAATCGATGGTGACGACGGTCTGGCCGAAGAGGAAGCTGTCCGAGGCTGCGCGGGCGTGGGTGGCCTCGGCGAAGCCGTTCACCATCGCATACTGGCGCATCAACTGGGCAGGGCCGATGAACACGGAGATGCTTTTTGACGCGGTTCCCTCGATCTGCACGATGGACTCATCCCTGGTGTCGACCCAAAGGGTTCCTACGACCATGTTGGGAGCCTTCTGCCTGGGGTTCAAGGCCAGCGCAAAGCAATCGCGCCCGGCCACGCGCTGGACGCCGCCAGGCTTCAGTTTCATCTCGTAGTTCGCTGTAGTGATCCACGACCCTTCCCGTGTTCCGGGCTGGTTGATGCGCTTCTCATTGTCCAGAATGGAACTCAAGACCAGCTTGCGCAGGATCGCCGAGCCGCTCTCGGAGAC
>JARLGE010000172.1 GCA_031296215.1 Occallatibacter sp. | reverse complement strand
TTTCGCGGATGAGGTTGAGGCGCTGGGGCGAAAGGCCTTCCGCGCCGAGCTCGATGTGCGCGACCTGGCAAGCATTCAGAGTGCAGTCGCCGCGATTGAAGCGCACTTTGGAAGAATCGATATTCTCGTCAACAACGCCGGCTGCAATATCCGCAAACCGGCGCTCGATGTGAGCTGGGAGGATTGGAACACGATTCTCGACACCAACCTGCGCGGAAGCTTCTTTGTTGCGCAGGCTGTGGCGCGCGGCATGATCGAGCGAGGGTATGGACGGATCATCAACATCGGCTCGGTGACCAGCGTGGCCGGATACGCGGGGCTGGCGCCCTACGGGGCCAGCCGCGGCGGCATTCGCCAGCTCACCATGAGCCTGGCCGACGACTGGGGGCGGCACGGAGTGACGGTGAACTGCCTGGCGCCGGGGTGGTTCCAGACCGAGCAGAACCGGGTGCTCTACGAGAATGCCGCGTGGGTGGAGTATCTGAAGGATCGCATTCCGCTGAAGCGGCCGGGGCGGCCCGACGATCTGGATGGAGCGATCGTCTTTCTCGCCTCCGAGTCAAGCCGCTACATTACCGGCCAGACGCTGCTGGTGGATGGGGGCATCTCGACCGGAGCGACCAAGGCGACGGTCTGACGACACGCGGTTGGGAGCGGGGAGAACCCCTTGCTATCACAGCGCCTGGGGCGCGCAGAGTGTTACAACAGTTGTGCATGAACAAGCGCGCCAAACCGGGCACCGAGCCGCAGCCGGGACAGACCATCAGCCTGCGCACGCTGGGCGAGTATCTTAACCTCTCGCCGGCCACCATCTCGCTGGTGCTGAACAACGCGCCGGGGGTGCGGTCCATTCCCCAGGAGACGCGGGACCGGGTCAGGGCGGCGGCCACCAAGTTCGATTACCGGCCCAGCTTCTACGCGCGGTCGCTGCGCAAACGGCAGACCTTCTCCATCGGTGTGCTGGTGCCGGACCTGAGCGACCACTACGTGGCGCAGGTTCTTTCCGGCATGGAAGAGGTGCTGATCGAGGAGGGCTACTTTTATCTGACCGCCAGCCATCGGCGCAGGCCCGACCTGATCGAAGAGTATCCGCGCCTGCTTCTGGACCGCAGCGTGGAAGGGTTCATCCTGATCGACACCATGCTGGAGCACAGTCTGAAGGTGCCGGCGGTGGCGGTGGCCGGGCATCGCAAGTTCGAGGGCGTGACCAACGTGGTGCTCGACCAGCGGCGGGCAGCGGACCTGGCGCTGCACCACCTGGTGCAACTGGGGCACCGCAAGATCGCGTTCATGCGCGGGGGCAGCCACTCGTCTGACGCCGACGACCGCTGGGAATGCCTGATGGCCGTAGCCCGGGAACTGAAGCTTGAGGTTCCGCCGGAGCTGACCGTGCAGGTGCAGTTGCGGGACTCCACGCCGGAGCTGGGCTTTGGACTGGTGAATGAACTGGTGAACAGCGGCGCCGGATTCACCGCTTTGGTCTGCTTCAACGATCTATCTGCCATTGGCGCCATCCGGGCTCTGAAGGATCATGGTTTGCAGGTTCCGGAAGATGTATCCGTGGTGGGCTTTGACGATCTGCAGGCCGCCGCCTACCACAATCCCAGCCTGACCACCATTCGCCAGCCGCTGCGGCAGATGGGCGGGGTGGCGGCGCGCATTCTGCTGGAGCGCATTCGCAAACAGGCGGTCTATCCGGATGCGGTGCCGATTCTCCCGGAGTTGGTGATTCGGGAGTCGACCTGCCCGCCGGGCTCCCGGCCGGCGCGCGCAAAGCGGAGCTGAGCGGCTGCCCCCGTGCGGCGAATGCAAGGCGATGCGAATGGAGGGTTTCGATCCTTCGCGTAGAATCACGAGGCAGTGCATTGGCCGCCACGAGGAGGGAGCTTGATGCGGGAGCGGGTTCTGGCCTTTCTGCTCGCGGGTTTTGCATTGCCGGCCTTCGCAGCCCGGCAAGTGACCGTCGCCGAGGTAGAGCAACTGCTTACCCAGGCCCACGGAGAGAAGGATGGGTCACTCGCCAAGGAACTCTCAGGCGTGGAGTTGACCGAACGCGTCAGCCCGCAGCGGCTGGAGCGGTGGGAAGAGGCTCTGCCTGGCCCGAAGGCGCGGCAAGCCCTGCTGATTCTGGCGGATTCATCGGCCTTTCTCGAACTTCCGGGTGCGGACATTCAAGCCGGCGATGCGCCTGGCCGCGAGGCCCAGCGGCAGATGATGACGCTAACCGTGGAATACCTGGCCAAAGCAATTCCGCGGCTGCCGAATTTCATGGCCACCCGCGAAACCAGCCGCTTTGTCGAGATGCCGGAGGGCGGCCTGGGATCTTACTCATCGTCCAGCGAGCCCCTGCCTCTGCGGTTGCTGGATCGCCTGAAGTCCACGGTCCTCTATCGCGATGGCCAGGAGGTGGTGGATTCGGGAAAAGGAAAGCAGATGAAGCCCGGCCAGGTCGGCGACGGGCTGATTACCATTGGGGTCTTCGGCCCCATCCTTTCCACCGTCATCGTCGATGCGGCTCACGGCAACATCGCCTGGAGCCACTGGGAGAATGGAACCGGCGCGCGGCGCGCAGTTTACAACTACCGCGTTCCGCTGGGGCAATCGCATTTTGAAGTGAGCTGGTGCTGCAAGGTCCTGAAGCCGGATGGAAACGGAGTTCAACTGGAGGAGTCGAACAAGCTTTCCGCTTACCACGGGGAGATCGCCATCGACCCAGACAGCGGAGCCATTTTGCGGTTGACTCTCAAGGCGGATATGGAAGCGAGCGACCCGATTTCGCAGTCCTCGATCGCGGTGGACTACGGGCCGGTGGAGATAGGCGGCGTCACATACATTTGTCCGCTGCGCAGCATTTCGCTTGGGCTGGCGCCGATACAGATTGAACTCCACCCACACACCGGCGCGGCTGCCGGCCCCAAGAGGAGATCGATGAACGATGTGCAATTCAGCGAGTACCATCTGTTCCGCGCCGAAACGCGCATCTTGACCGATGACGCGGCGCAGACGCAGGGAAATGCGCCGGCATCGGCACCGCCGCCCCATCCCTGACCGAACTAGAGGTGGTTGCATCAATGTTGCTCGACCAGCGACAAACCATCCCTCAGGGGCTAAAGCCCAGGTTTTATGCGGTTCTGGCGGCACGGCTAAAGCCGTGCCCTTTCAAAGCCCGATTTATGCAGCCAGGTCTTGGGCTGCAGAAGGAATACGGAGCGCGCGCGCGGCCACTCTTCGGGTTGGCAAATCAGCGCGGCAGCGCTGGAGCCCGCCGGCGCGCTTGCGGCGAAGCCGGGCCGGCGTGCTGACTCGCTGCTACGGCAGCACCAGCACTTCTACGCCGCTGGCCGCGTCCTTCTGGTGGAAGACCTGTTCGGTTGCTTTCTTGAAGTCTTCCGGTTTTGCGAACGGAATGTCGGTGAAGGTCTGCGGATTGAGGTCGGTGAGGGGGAACCAGGAGCTCTCGACCTGGACCATGATGCGATGGCCGCGGCGGAAGGTGTGAAAGAGATCGGGCATGGTGAAGTTGAGGTCGGCTTCCTTGCCGGGGGAGAGCGGCTCGGGCTTCTCCCAACTCGAACGGAATTTGGCGCGGAAGGGCTCGCCGCGCAACAACTGCTGGTAGCCGCCCATGTGCAGCGGCGGCGCGTCCTGGATGCGCTTGCCGGTGACGGACTCGTCGGGGTCGGGGTAGTCCTCGGGATAGACGTCGATGAGCTTGACGTCGAAGTCGGAGTCAGTGGCTGAGCTGGCGATTTTGAGCTTGGGCGCGATGGGACCGGCGATGGTCACGTCCTCTTCCAGCGGGTCAGTCTGGTAGACGAGCACGTCGGGGCGATAGCTCGAGAAGCGCTGGTCGTCGACCATGTAGCGCTGGGGCACGGTGTCGGTGGTGTAGCTGACGAAGGGAACCGGATGGGCGGGGTCGCTGACGTACTCGTCAAGACTCTTTGCTTCGGCGGGCGCATCGAAGCTCAGCTTGCCGCCGGCGTGGAAGTAGAGTGTCCTGGGCGTGGCGGCCTTGGGCGGCCAGGCATCGAAGCTGCGCCAGACGTTGCTTCCGGTCTCGAAGACCACGGCCTTGGGCTGGGCCGCGCCCTTGCCTTTCAGGTAATGCTCAAAGAACGGGAACTGGATGTTGGCGCGAAAGTATGCCGCGGTGTTGGAGTTGAACTGCGCGTCACCCAGGTGGTTGCCGTCGCCGCGCGACCAGCCGCCGTGGACCCAGGGGCCTTCAACGAGCGTGGTGGGCGTTTCAGGGTTGAACTTGTTGATGGCGTAAAAGGTGCGGTAGGGGCCGCTGAGATCTTCGGCGTCGTACCAGCCGCCGACGACGAGCACCGCGCACTTGACGTTCTTCATGTGCTGCGAGAGGTCGCGGGCCTTCCAGTAAGCGTCGTAGGAATCGTGCTTGAACTGGTCGTTGAAGAGCCAGTTGGAGCCCTTGAGATAGAGCTTGTCGAGGTTGGCGATGTTGCCGGCGTTGAGGAAGAAGCGGTAGTGGTCAGGGGTGCCAAAGTCGAAGGGGAGAGTGGGCTTGGGGGTCTGCGGGCCCTCCTGGGGATGGAAGAAGGGGCCGTAGAAGCCGAAGTTGGCGGCCAGCATGAAGGCTCCGCCATGGTAGCCGTCGTCGCCGAGAAACAGGTCCGTCATGGGCGCTTGGGGGCTGGCCGCGACGAGCGCCGGATGGGAGTCGATGATGGAAGCTGAGGTGTAGAAGCCGGGATAGGAGATGCCCCAGATGCCGACTTTGCCGTTGTTGTTGGCGACGTGCTTGAGGAGGAAGTCGATGGTGTCGGAAGTGTCGGAGGCGTCGTCGACGTCCTGGGAAGATTTTTTGTCGTCGATGTGGGGACGCATCTCGATGAACTCACCCTCGCTCATCCAGCGGCCGCGGACATCCTGGTAGACGAAGATGTAGCCGCCCTTCTCGAACTCCTCGGAGGGGCCGAGGCGGCGCGGATACTGGTCTTCGCCGTAGGGACCGACCGAGTAGGGGGTGCGATCCATGAGAAAGGGGTAGGGGCCGGCGGCGGCGTCCTTGGGGACGTAGACCGCGGTGAACAGGCGCTTGCCGTCGCGCATGGGGATGCGGAACTCGTATTTGGTGTAATGGGCGCGGACGTAATCCTCGACGGGAGCAGCGGGCGCGGGTTGCTGGGCGCGGGCGATGGGGAAAGAGAGCGCAAGGACGACGAAGGCGAGGAGGGCAAACCGGCTGAGCTTGAGCATTGGCAAACAAAATCTCCTGAGCAACTAGGGTACCGCAAGGCAGGGGTCAGGGGTCAGGGGTCAGGGGACAGGGGTCAGGGGTCAGGGATCAGGGGTCAGGGGACAGGGGTCAGGGGTCAGGGGTCAGGGGTCAGGGGTCAGGGGACGTCTGGGCCGTGGCGCCGAAACGACTGGAACGGCTGGACTCTATCCCGGGGGCGAGACTTGGGAGCCGCTTCCACTTCTCTCCGGTTTCCCGGATTCCGGGACGATGATTTTCTTGTGCAGGAAAGCGCCGCGGGGCGTTACCCTTATTGCAACCACTTCAACCAGCCGCGCGCGACCTCAAACGCCGGGACTGCACCATTTTCAATACAAAAAAGGAGACCCATGTCCAGCGAATATCGCAATTTCCTTGCCCTCCCTTATGAAGAACTGGAAGAACTCAACCTGGCCGCGAAGGCAGAGCGCATCAGCCGTGTTCCGGGGGACCAAATCCGCGAGAAGCGGCTGAAATACCTGACCGACGAGAAGCGGATCAAAGCCGTGACGGTGCTGTTCTCGGACCTGGAAGGCCGGCTGCACCTGCTGGACTACGATAAGAAGTTTCTGCTGGGCGCGTATGAGAACCTGACCTTCGACGGGTCGTCGATCCGCGGCTTCACGGCACAGAAGGAGAGCGACCTGCGGCTGGGCATCGACTGGAGCGCGTTCTACTGGGTTCCGGCGGACGTGTTCGGCAACGGCAAGGTGCTGGTGTTCGGCAACGTGATCGACAAGGACGGAACGCCGTACTCGGGCGACCTGCGCGGCGTGCTCAAGGGCTACAGCGACAAGCTGTTTGCGGAGAAGGGCTACACGCTGAACGCGGCCAACGAGATTGAGGGCTTCCTGTTCTCAGGCAAAGACGCCGAGCGCAAGTACCACGAGACGCTCAAGTTCGAATTCATCAACACGGGCGGCTACTATCACGTGCTGCCGCTCGATCCGCTGCGGCAGTTTATCGACACCTCGGCCGAAGTGCAGCGGGCCATGGGCTTCCAGAACGAGAAGGATCACCCGGAGGTTGCGCCCAGCCAGTTTGAGATCAATTACGGCTACTCGGAAGTGGTGGCGGCGGCGGACCAGATTCAACTCTACAAGCTGCTTACGCGGCAGATCGCCAACAACCTGGGCTACACGGCCTGTTTCCTGCCCAAGCCGGTGGTGGGCGTCAACGGCAGCGGGATGCACACCAACGTGTCCGTTTCCAAGGCCAAGACCAACCTTTTCTGGGACGAAAAGGGCCAGGAGCAGCTTTCGACCTTTGGCTGGAACTTCCTCGACCGGATTCTGACCCATGCGCTGGATCTCTGCCTGGTGTTCAACTCCAGCGTGAACGCCTACCGGCGGCTGGACCCGCACTTTGAGGCGCCCAACCAGATTCGCGCCTCGGCCACCGACCGCGGGGCGATGGTGCGGGTGCCGATCGGCAACCACCGGTCGATGCGCACCGAGGTCCGCGCCGTGGCTCCGGACGCGAATCCGTATCTTTCGCTCTACGGCATCTTCAAGACGGGCATTGACGGCGGGATCGACGGCGCGGCCGATTTGCGCGCGGGCGGACGGTATCTGCCGGACAACATCCAGAAGGCGATCGAGGACTTCAGGGCTTCGAAGTGGATTGCCGAGATTCTGGGCGGCGACGTGCAGGGACGCTACGCGGAACTGAAGCAGGCCGCGGCGAATCGCTCTCCGCGCGAACTGGGCACGTTCGTCAAGGGGTCCGAGGTGCAGTACCACCACGAGGTCTACAACCAGTCGCTTTGGAATTTATTTTAGGGCGAGCGGCGGCGAGACGACTAAGCAGATGCGAGATCAGGGGCGGCGTGGCTGGTGAGGGCCACGCCGCCCTCCTTGTTGGCAAATCGCATTGCAGCGGTCGTCTGCGCTGCCCCCTCACTCTTTCCTGATGGCTCCTTTATAGCGCGTGTGTTACAAGCTAAAGAACAGGGTTTCAAGCGGGACGGGCTGGGGAAGTGAAGCGGAGTGTCGGGCGCAACTGCCCCGAGAAGCCGAAACCCCGACGCCGGCCGCGGCCCTGAATCTGTGCCCAGGAAAGCTTCAGGCCCCATGAGCGCCAGTCAGCCGGTGGAGATGGATTCGCTGTTCGGAGACTATCCGCTCGACCAGGCGTTCGACGAGATGCGCGAGGGCGGCGGGGAACTGCGGCCGCACTACCGGGCGCTGGCCGAGACCCTGGCGGGGCTGCCGCCGGAGGAGTTGCAGCGGCGCAAGCAGTCGGCCGACCTGTCGTTTCTGACGCAGGGCATTACTTTTACCGTCTACGGGCGCGACGAGGGCACGGAGCGCATCTTCCCCTACGACCTGCTGCCGCGGCTGGTGACGGCGGCGGAGTGGGACCGGATCGAGCGCGGGCTGACGCAGCGCATCACGGCGCTGAACGAGTTTCTGCGCGATATCTACTCCGACGCCAAGATATTGAACGACCGCGTGATTCCGCGCGAGCTGGTGTATAGCTGCAAGCACTACCGGCGGCAGATGCGCGGGCTGACGGTGCCGCGCAACGTGTATATCGCGGTGGTGGGCTCGGACCTGCTGCGGCTGAATACGGGCGAGTTCGTGGTGCTGGAAGACAACCTGAGGGTGCCTTCGGGCGTGAGCTACATGCTCACCAACCGGCGCGTGATGAAGCGGACCTTTCCGCAACTGTTCTCGAGCTATGGCGTGCGGCCGATCGAGCATAATCCGCAACTGCTGCTGGCCACGCTGCGGTCGCTTGCGCCGGAGGGACGTCCGGAGCCGAACATCGTGGTTCTGACGCCCGGGGTGTTCAACTCGGCGTACTTCGAGCACACCTACCTGGCGCGGCAGATGGGCATCGATCTTGTCGAGGGCCGCGACCTGGTGACGCACGACAACATCGTCTACATGCGCACCACCGACGGGCTGAAGCGGGTGGACGTGATTTACCGGCGCGTGGACGACGACTTCAGCGACCCGCTGATCTTTCGCGGGGATTCGTCGCTGGGCTGCGCCGGGCTGTTCAACGCCTATCGGGCGGGCAACGTGACGGTGACCAATGCGTTCGGCACCGGGCTTGCGGACGACAAGGCGGTGTATGCCTATGTGCCGCGCATCATCCGCTACTACCTGAACGAAGATCCGATTCTGAACAACGTGGAGACTTACCTGCTGACCGAGGACAAGGAACGCATGCATGTGCTGGCCAACCTGGACAAGCTGGTAGTGAAGGCGGTGGGCGAAAGCGGCGGATATGGGATGCTGATCGGGCCGCATTCGACGGCGCGGCAGCGGGAGGAGTTTGCCCGCCAGATCGAAGCCAATCCGAGGAACTATATTGCCCAGCCCACGCTGGATTTCAGCCGCGCGCCGTGCCTGATTGGAAATCGGCTGGAGCCGCGCCACGTGGATCTGCGGCCATACGTTTTGTTTGGCGACAAGGTGAACATCGTACCGGGAGGGCTGACGCGAGTGGCTCTGGAAAAAGGGTCGCTGGTGGTGAACTCCTCGCAGGGCGGGGGAAGCAAGGACACATGGGTACTGGAGTCGTAAGCCGGCATGGAGTTCGGGAGAGTACAACGATGCTAGCGCGTGTTGGCGACAGTCTCTACTGGATGAGCCGCTATCTGGAGCGGGCGGAGAACACCGTGCGCCAGCTCGACGTGACGATGGGCCTGATGCTGGATACGAGCGACACCAGCGCGGAGACGCGCTGGCGCCGCATGATGACCGCTCTGGGCAAGGTTTCGGGCATGGAGTGGAACGGGGACATGGACGCGATGGCGAGCCGCCTGGTGTTCGACAGCCTGAACCCGGCGTCAGTCACGTTTTGCGTGAACGGAGCGCGGGAGAACGCGCGCCAGGTGCGCGAGGAGATTTCCAGCGAGCAGTGGCAGCGGCTGAACCGGCTTTACCACCAGATGCACTCGCCGCACGCGCAGGCGCAGTTCCGCACCAGCATCAACGATTTTCTGGCCTCGATCATCGACGGCATTCACCTGTTCAAGGGGGTGAGCGACACGACCATGATCCATGGGCAGGGCTGGCAGTTCATCCGCCTGGGCCGCTACCTGGAAAGGGCCTATGCGACGGCCACGCTGCTGGAGGTGTACCAGCCGGAGCTTTTTGAGGAACAGGAGGTGGATAACTCCGGCTACCACTACCTCGAACTGGTGGGGCTGCTGCGCTGTTGCACATCGTTCGAAGCGTACTGCCAGGTTTACACTGCCGATCTCTCACCCGCCCGCATTCTGGAATTCCTGCTGTTGAATCGCGATTTCCCTCACGCCATCCGCTACTGCGTCGACGGCATCCGGCACGCCATTGAATCGATCCAGCGCACCGGCGGGCGGCGTCCTCCGGACGAGCTGACGGCCGTGATCGGCCGGCTGCACGCGATGCTTGGCTATACCAACATCGGGGAGATTCTGGGCGGCGACACGGCGGCCTTCCTGCACAACATCCGCGAGCAATCGATGCGCGTTCACGAACTGATTTACCGCTATTATGTGCATTACTCGATCCAATCGGCGCTGGCCGTTTGAGGGTTGTTTCGGGAACGGCTTGGCAATTGTGGTTTGTTATTTCGCAGGGGCTAAAGCCCCGACGTTTTATTGGCTCTTTGCGGCACGACTAAAGTCGTGCCCTGATACAAAGCGGCTTCTTGGGGCACGACACGCAGGGGGTACACGGTCGTGGCCAGATAAAAAGCGAGGGTTTGAACCACGCTCCAGCAGCAAACAGGGAAGGGCATGAACTTTTATTCGATTCGGCATTTGACGCGGTTCCGCTACTCGCATCCCATCAGCGAGAGCATCATGGAGACGCGCATGAATCCGCGCTCGGACTCGAACCAGCACTGCCTGACGTTTTCGCTTTCGGTGAGCCCGCGGTGCCGCGTCTTCAGCTATCGCGACCACCAGGGCAACAATGTGCAGCACTTCGACATACCCGGCGAGCACAACCAACTGGTCATTGTGGCCGAGTCGGTGGTGGAGCAGCAGGTGCTGCCGGATGTGCCCGCGTTTCTGGCGCCCGAGGCCTGGGATGCGCTGGAAGACCTGATCGAGGCCGGCGACTACTGGGAGATGCTGCTGCCCTCGACCTTTGCCGTGGAGACGCCGGCGCTGACGCTGCTGGCCAAACAGATGGGCGTCACCCGCCGCGATGATCCGCTGATGCTGGTGCAGGAGCTGAACCAGCGGCTCTACGACTACTTCGACTACGAGCCGCGCTCGACGCGCGTAGACTCGCCGATCGACGAGGCCATTGTCAGCGGCAAGGGCGTGTGCCAGGACTTTGCCCACACCATGATCGCGCTGCTCAGGCATGTGCGGATTCCGGCCCGCTACGTTTCCGGGTACCTTTACCGCAGCCGCGAGGACCACGACCGGTCGACGCCCGACGCAACGCACGCGTGGGTGGATGTGCTGCTGCCGCACCTTGGCTGGGTGGGGTTCGACCCTACCAATAACCTGGTGGCGCACCATCGCCACATTCGCACCGCGGTGGGGCGGGATTACGCCGATGTGCCGCCCACGCACGGCGTCTTCAGGGGAAACACGGAGAGCGAGCTTTATGTGGCGGTGCACGTGGAGGCCAGCGGCCAGCCGCCGGCGCTGGACCGGAAGCTGCCCATTCCCGACGACTGGAGCGTGCTGGTGGAGCGTGCGCAACAGCAGCCGAAGCCGGTGCTGCCCTTTATCGATTTGCAGCAAATGCAACAGCAGCAATAGCTTCCTGGAGTGAAGTTGGACTCAAGCCGGCGCAAAATTCCTTTCTTGCCTGGCGGATTTTTGTTGAATGCGGGATGAATATCGGACAAGATAGTAGGAACTCCTGAAAAGGCGCCTCTCCCCGACGGCGCCTTCCCCAGGGATTCCTCGAGGTATGGGGAACGATTCTCAGGTTGCCTGGACAACGGAAGAAGAGCCTTCACCTCGAGCTCAGGGAAGGCCCCAACCACTGGAACGCCGAACCCGCCAGTGATTCTAGGAGTAGCTTCAATCACAAACTTTTGGAGGAGTAGCCGTGAAAAGATCCACATGGACCTGGATGATTTGTTGTATCTTTACAAGCGCTTTCATCACTAGCGGTTTCATTGGTTTTGCTCAAACCGCGAGCACTTCACTCCGCGGGGTGGTGAAGGATCCGAGCGGCGCATTGGTTCCGGGAGCCAAGGTGACCCTGGTGGAGAGGGCAAACGGCAATACGCTGAATGCGAGCACCAACAGCTCCGGTTTCTACGCCTTTCCGCAGATACCGCCCGCAAAGTACCTGATCACGGTTTCGGCCAGCGGTTTCGGGGAGCAGAAGAAGACGGCCGAATTGCTGGTGAACCAGCCGGCAACCATCGACTTCGCGCTGACCGTGCAAGCCAGCCTGGTGACCGTGGATGTGAGCGGGACGGCCCAGACTCTGAACACAACCGATGCGACGCTGGGCGATTCGGTGGCCAATGAGCAGATCCAGGCCATGCCCATGGACGGACGCGATCCGATTTCGCTGCTCAGCCTGCAGCCCGGCGCACTGTTCCTCGGCGAAAGCGTCCATCTTTCCGACAAGACTTCGCCGCAAAACCTGGACAGCCGGCAAGGCGCTGTCTCCGGAGCGCGCTCGGATCAGGGCAACGTGACCCTGGATGGCGTTGACGACAACGACCAGGTGAACGGATACGGATTCAACGGTGTTCTGCGTTCCACCCTCGACTCCACGGAGGAGTTTCGAGTGACCACGTCCAACAGCAACGCCGACTCCGGCCGGTCATCGGGCGCGCAAGTCTCACTTGTGACCAAGAGCGGCACCAACAAGTTCCATGGTTCGCTGTATGAATACCATCGCCCGTCCAACATGGTGGCGAACGATTGGTTTATCAAGAACCAGCAGGTTTCATCCGGTGAGCCCAACCGGCCGACCAAGTATATTGTGAACACCTTCGGGGGCAGCGTTGGCGGCCCCATATTCAAGGACAAACTGTTCTTCTTCTACAACTACGAGGGACAGCGGCTGGCCACGAACGAAACCGTTTCAGCCACCACACCTTCGGCCACCTTCCTGGCGGGGCAGTTGGGGTATATAGCCGGCGATGGTTCCACGGTCCTTCTGACCGAAGCGCAGACCGCGCAGCTTGACGCCGGTTGCACTCAGTGCGCGGCGCCGGGAGTGGATCAGGCGATGCTGGACTATCTCGGGACCGAGCCGGCGGCGACCGTGCTGGGGGCCGGCGACGGGGTTAATTTCGGATCGTACAATTTCAGTTCTCCAGCGCCCAGCAGGCTGAACACAAACATCGGCAAGATCGACTACAACCTGAACTCAAAGAACCACATTTTCGCCCGCGGGAACCTGCAGAAGGATGTTGCGGTAGGCAGCCAGCAGTTTCCGGGTCAGGGAGCTTCAAGCTTCCTTGAGGACAACACCAAGGGCATGGCATTCGGCCACACCTGGACCCCCACCTCGAACCTGGTGAACGATCTGCGCTACGCCTATATCCGGCAGGGTTATGCGAGCGCCGG
>JARLGE010000020.1 GCA_031296215.1 Occallatibacter sp. | reverse complement strand
CACAACCGACAAATCTGCTGCAGGGGACGCTGGATCTGCTGATCCTGAAGGCGCTGGGGACGGGAGAGCTGCATGGGCTGGGGGTTTCGCGGCGGATCGAGCAGATTACGCGGGGGACGTTTCTGGTGAAGCCGGGGTCGCTGTTTCCGGCGCTGCACCGGATGGAGGAGGCGGGGTGGCTGAGCTCGTTCTGGGGGGAGTCGGAGAACCGGCGGCGGGCAAAGTTTTACCGGTTGACGAAGGCGGGCACCCGGCAGCTTGCGGCGGAGACCGAGGAATGGACGAGGGTAGCAGTGGCGATGGGGAATGCGCTGCGGGCTACGTAGCAGCCTATGGTAAGAGTCCGAATTGCGGAAAGACATCCCTCAGGGCCTAAAGCCCCTCGTTTCTTATCAAGCATTTGCGGCACGACTGAAGTCGTGCCTTTTCAAAACTTGACTTGCAGCACAGCCTGCTACGGAGGGATGCATGAAACTCTGGTCCGAGATGAAGAGCGTTTGCCGGAATCTGTTTGGGAAGAAGCGGGCGGAGAAGCAACTGGACGACGAGGTGCGCGCGGTTGTGGATTTGATGGCGGACGAGCGGATGGCGGCGGGGATGACGGCGGAGGAGGCGCGGCGGACGGCGATGGTGGAGTTCGGCGGGATGGAGCAGGCCAAGCAGGCGGTGAGGGACCAGCGGGCGGGGACGGGGTTGGAACTACTTTGGCAGGATGTGCGCTTCGGCTGGCGGCAGTTGTTCAGGAATCCGGGGTTCACGGCGACGGCGCTGGTGACGCTGGCGCTTTCGATCGGGGCGAACACGGCGATCTTTTCGATTGTGAATGCGCTGCTGCTGAAGAGCCTGCCGTATGCGCACCCGGAACGGATGGGCACGATCTTTACGCGGATCGCCGGAACGACGGCCTTCGAGGAGCGGCATCACGTGAACGGCGAGCAATGGGAGTTGCTGCGCGACCAGGCGCCGGCGCTGATTTCCGCGATTTCAGGGTTTGGAATTTCGGGCGTAAACCTGGAGACGGGTTCGCATGTGCAATATGTGCACAATGCGCGGGTCTCGGCGCACTACTTCGACGTGCTGGCGCTAGCGCCGGCGATGGGGCGGAATTTCACCGAGGACGAGGACAGTCCGCACGGGGCGCATGTGGCCATTCTGAGCGATGGGCTGTGGCGCAGCGCTTTTGGAGCGGACCCCGGCGTGGTGGGGCGGGCGATTTTGCTGAAGGGGACGGCGTTCACGGTGGTGGGCGTGCTGCCCAAGGGCGCGACGACCCCGGCGAATGCGGATGTGTATACAGCGCTGCAGCCGAGCCGCGACGGCGAAGGGGGGGGAACGAATTATGAGCTGATAACGCGGCTGCGCGATGGGGCGACCTGGCAGCAGGCGGATGCGGAGATCAACCGGGCGTGGCTCAGCCGGGCCCATCGCTACGAGTTGCAGGGCAACCCAGGGGCGCAGGTTAGCTACCATTCCGTGCCGCTGCAGAAGGGGCAGGCGGCGGCTTTGCGGCCGCAGGCGCTGACGCTGATGCTGGCGGCGGGATTCATTCTGCTGATTGCCTGCGCGAATCTCGCCGGGCTGACGCTGGTGCGGGTGATGCGGCGGACGCCGGAGGTGGCGACGCGGCTGGCGCTGGGGGCTTCGCACTGGCAGATTCAAAGACAGTTCTGGATGGAAAACCTGCTGCTGGCCCTGATGGGCGGGGCGGCGGGGGTTGGGACGGGCTTTCTGGCGCTGCGCGGGCTGCTGCTGCTGTTGCCGGAGCATTATCTTCCTGTCGCGCACGTTGCGCTGGATGGGCGCGTGCTCGCGTTTACGCTGGCGGTTTCGCTGCTGACGAGCGTGCTGTTCGGGATGCTGCCGGCGCTGGCCACGCGCAATGTGGACCTGCGGTCGTCGATTGCGAGCCGGAGTTTGGCGGGAGCGGGACGGCAGCGGCTGCGGCAGGCGCTAATTGCGGGCGAGGTGGCGCTGACGGTGGTGCTGCTGGCGGCTGCGGGACTGCTGATCAGGACGCTGGTCCATTTGGAGACGCTGCCGCCGGGGTTCAATCCGGCAGGCGTGATGGCGGCCAAGGCGTCGCTGGACGATCCGCGCTACCAGAACCAGGCAGGCTTTCTGAAGCTGCTCGGTGAGAGCACCGCGGCGATGAGGCGGATTCCGGGCGTGGAGAATGCGGCGGTGGGGCTGAGCCTGCCGTATGAGCGGACTTTGAACGACGGCGTGATGTTTCACGATGGGCCGCTGGCCGACAAGCAGGCGGGGACCGACCTGGTGTACGTGACGCCGGGCTACTTTGAGACGTTGCAGATGCCGTTGCTGGCAGGGCGAACGTTCACGCAGCAGGACGGACTGGGCGCGCAGCAGGTGGCGATTGTGAACCGGACCTTTGCGCGGAAGTTCTTTCCCGGCATGGATCCGGTGGGGCGGATGCTGGATAAGGGCGTGGTGATTGTGGGGGTGGTGGCCGATGTGCAGCTTTCGTCGGGGCTGAACCCGGTTGCGCCGCTGATGAGCGAAGAGACGATGTACATTCCGGCAGCGCAGGTTCCGCCGCAGGGGCTGGCGATGGTTCACGTGTGGTTTCAGCCGAGCTGGATTGTGCGGACGGCGGGGCCGGTGGAGGGATTGACGGAGCAGATGCAGCGGGCACTGGCGACCGCTGCGCCGAATTTGCCGTTCTCGGGGTTCTACGCGATGAGCGA
The DNA here is from genome assembly GCA_031296215.1 of Occallatibacter sp. GTDB lineage: Bacteria > Acidobacteriota > Terriglobia > Terriglobales > Acidobacteriaceae > Telmatobacter. The sequence continues at coordinate 8,438 of JARLGE010000020.1, read as the reverse complement.
TTTGCAGGCTGAGACGCTGGCCCAGCAGCGGGTGGAGGTGGCGCTGCTGAGCGCATTGGCTGGCCTGGCTCTGCTGCTGAGCGCGGTGGGGATCTTTGCGCTGGTGGCGAGCCTGGTGGGGCAGAAGACGCGGGAGATCGGGATACGCATCGCGTTGGGGTCGTCAATCAGGCAAGCGATGGTGAGCGTGGGAGCGCCGGGAGTGCGGGCGTCGGCGCTGGGACTGGTGGTGGGGCTGTTGCTGTGCGCGGGTGCGCTGCGGACTCTGCGCAGCGTGCTCTACGGGGTGGGGGTGTATGACGCGGGGACGATCGGGACGGTGGTGCTGGTGCTGGCGGTGATTACGCTGGTGGCAGCGACGGCGCCAACGCTGCGGATTGCGCGGATCGATCCGGCGCGGACGCTGCGCGAGGAGTGAGGGCGGCGGGGGCGCTTTTTCCTTTAGCGCTTGCGCAGGGCGTCAGAGCATGCCTAATAGTCTCCCGAAGGACAGGCCGCCATCGTCAGCCTTAATGCCATCACTCCATTTTTGCGTCTCTCTTCCGTTCTCGCTGCCTCGACAAGACTGTTGGAGGCAACTGAAATATCGGAATACGTCCCGCAACCAGCATGAGCACCGGCGGAAAGGAACTGTTTCGCACATCCGACGATGTCGCCCGCAAGGCTGATTCGATCTGTCTCCCCAGGAAAGTGCGCACGCCCCTCTGGGTCAGTTACCAGGTCGATAGACAGGTCAGAAGCGCTTCCCGAAGAATAATCTTGGATGTAACGGTGGACTGCGGCTCCTGGTATACCTCGGCCATCGTTGTCGGGCACCGTGACATCGTACTCGGCTGCTGGGTGGGAAACCACGAATCTCCCGCCGCGTAAGCGCTCCGCCGCGCCGGACCCCACCGCAGGGGGCGCAATGATTTGCGTACAATTACGGTTCCTCGGCGGACAATGGTCTTGAGAAGCCGGTCAGACGGAAGCAGGGCGGAAGGAGCGATAGACCCCACCCCCCTCCCGTTTCGTTGATAACAAGGAACTTAGCCAATCATCACTTCAAAGACCTAAGAAAACAAAACACTTACAGGATGCGGAAAAGCGCAAAACTGCCCTTTTTCATCGCAAACAGTGCATTTTTTGCTCCAAAATTGGGAATCTCCGCGCAAGCCGAGACCTGATCCCTGACCCCTGAACCCTGCCGTCACCGCCGCCGATCCCGCCTGTCGTCGCGCTCAAAGCTCCGCGGCTTCACCGGCGGCGTTACAGGCAGATTCGTCTTGCCTGCCGGATACACCGCCAGGAATCGGTCCTGTCCCTCGCCGGAGCTGGCCGTCTCCACGCCTTCAATGTCACGGAAGGCCATGTGCAAGAGGCGTCGCTCGCGGCTGTTGGTCGGCGGAAAGGCGTAGGGAACGCCGGAACGGATTACCTTGTCCGCGGCAATCTCCGCCCGCTGCTTCAGTTCCGCCAACTGCAGCGCCTTGAAGTTGCCCGCGTCAAAGCTGACCAGGTAGCCCTCGCGCTGGTCCAGGCGCAGCATCTGCGCGGCGACCGTCTCGAGCGCCCGCAACAGCTCGCCGTTATGCTGGGTGACCAGCGGAACATCGGGCCCGGCCAGTTCCACGTTCAACACGGCGCGGTCTTCGCTCGCACTGTCGCTTGCACCGGCGCCCGCGGGTTCAGCCGCGCTGATGCGGTACTTCAGCCGCATGCCGCCCAGCTTGTTGAGGGTGGAAAGAAATCCGGCTATCTTCTGTGCTGCCTGTTGCAGGTCGTCGATTGGCATAACAAATTAGTATCGCAGAGCCGGGCCGGAAGCGGGCCCAAAACTGAGGGGAAAACGCGGCTCCCCGGCGATTGGTCCGGCGCGGCTGCCGATTCGGCGCAATAATCGATGCATGGCAACTTTGCCCAATTCGGAAGAGCTTTGGACGGTTCGGGAATACCTCCGAACGAGTTGGAGCCCGGACCGTGAGTTTGTGGACGGGCGGATTGAGGAGCGGAACTCGGGAGAGAAGGATCACTCCATCATTCAACGGTTTCTTACCGTACTTTTCGCCGTCAAGCGCGCGGAGTGGGGGGTTGAAGTCTTTCCCGAGCTGCGCGCGCAGACCGCGGCCAGGAATTTCCGGGTTCCGGATGTGCTGGTAGTGCTTGCCGGGGAGAGCTTTGAGCGCTACATTACGCGTGCTCCATTGATCGCAATTGAAATCCTCTCGCCTGAAGACCGGTTGACGGTCATGCAGGGTAAGGCAGCGGAGTATCGCCGCTTCGGTACCGAGAACATCTGGATCATCGATCCCGAGCCACGCATTGCTTATTGTTATACGGGCGCTGGCCTCGAAGAGGTCCACACCGGCGAACTCACCGTGCCGGGAACGCCCATCCGGGTGGTCCTGAGCGAGCTGTTTGCGGAGCTTGACCGCGCCTGAAGGCCCGCTGCCTCCGTTACGCCTCCCGCACCTGGGGCGTCAGGTACTCCGGTCCCACCGGGTCGGTGACCGAGTCCGCGACAATCCGGTCGATCTCGGCCATCGCGCCGGCATCGAGCGTCCAGCCCATCACCCCGGCAACGGCGTCCAACTGGCCGGGCCGCTTGGCGCCCCACAGGGCAACGCTCACGCCGGGACGGTCCAGCACCCAGCGGGCGGCAAGCTCCAGCACAGACTTCCCGTAGTGCTCCCGCGCAAAGCTTGCCAGCCGCTCGACGGCGGTCATGTACTGGCCGAAGCGCGGCTCCTGGAACTTGGGGTCCACGCTGCGAATGTCGTTGGCGTCGAAGCTCATGCCGCGGTGCACCCGCCCGCCCAGCAGGCTGCGGCACAGGCTGCTATAGGTGAGCACGGCCACGCCGTTGGCCGCGCACCAGGGCAGCGAATCGCTGTCGATGGCCCGCTCGAACAGGTTGTAAGGCGGTTGGTTCGAGGCCAGCGGAGCAGCGCTGCGGAACTCCTCCATCTGCGCTCCGCTGAAGTTGCTCACGCCCAGCGCCCGCGTCTTGCCCGCGCGCAGGAACTCGTTCAGCACCGCGGCCACCTCGGCCACGGGAATGAGCGTATCCGGCCAGTGCACCTGGTAGAGGTCCACATAGTCGGTTCCCAGCCGCCGCAGGCTGTCTTCCATCTCCTGCCGCAGCCGGGCGGGGGTCAGGTTGGCGAAGACGCCGCGCTCGTTCCAGTCGAGGCCCGCCTTGGTGGCGATGTAGAAGTCCTCGCGGCGCCCATGCTCGCGAATCGCCCTGGCAATGATCTCCTCCGAGTGTCCGCGCCCATAGATCGGCGCCGTATCGATCAGGTTGATGCCCCGCTCCAGCGCGCCCAGGCAGGTGGCAATGGCCTCGTCGTCCGGCACCGCGCCCCACTCCAGGCCCCCCATGGCCCAGGTTCCCAGCCCAATCCGCGAAACTTCCACTCCGGCAATCGTCGTTGTTTCCATGCTCCCTATCTTAAGCGGAGTTTTTCGCGGGGAGTACCGGTCGCGCGAGACGCTTGGCCCGCCGCGGCCTCGCCGCCTGCCCCGTCCATGGCCTACTCTTGAGCTATGACCGATGGGGAACTGCTGGGGCGGATTGCGCGCTCTGCCGGCCAGAAGGCCGGCTACAAGCAACTGGTCCGCGAGCTCTCGCTGGGCGGCGGACGCGAGCGGCGGCTCTTGCTCGAACAGTTGGCGCGGATGACGGCCCGCGGCGCGCTGGTGAAGCTCGACCGCGAACACTGGAGCATTCCCAAGCCGGTGGGCACGCGCGACAACCTGGCCGCCGGACGGCTCGATCTGCACCGCGACGGCTATGGGTTCGTCCGGCCGAATCGAAGATCCGCCGTGGCGGACACGCGCCAGGCCACGGGTGGGGACGATATCTTCATTCCCCCCAACGAGATCAACGGCGCCATGCAGGGCGACCAGGTGCTTGTGGAAGTGGAGCCGCCCAAGGCCGACGGACGGCGCATGGGCCGGATCGTCCGCGTGCTGGAGCGCCGCAACCCGACCGTCGTCGGCGTCTTTCACTATGCTCGCTCCGACCGGCAACAAGGGCACAGCGTCGTTCCCTTTGATGAGCGCATGACCCAGCCGATCCTCATTCCCGAAGGCCAGGAACTGCCCGCCGCCGCCGAGGCCGCTACGCCGCACCGCGTGCTGGGCTCAGAAGCCGCAGCCGCGGCCGTACCCGACGACCTGGAGGGCCTGGTGGTGGATGTGGAGATCACCAGCTGGCCCACACCCACCCGGCCTCCGATCGGCCGCGTCATCGAGGTGCTGGGCGACCCCGACGACTTCGGCGTCGACGTGGAGATGATGATCCGCAAGCACCAGCTCCCGCGGGTCTTCCCGGACAATGTCTTGGCTGAAGCCCGCAGCGTCGCCCACCTCGACCCGGACGAAGTGGCCAGGCGCCGCGACTTCCGCTCGCTGCCGATTGTGACCATCGACGGCGAGACGGCGCGTGACTTCGACGACGCGGTGCTGGTCACCGATCGCGCCGACGGAGGTTGCGAGCTTCAGGTCCACATTGCCGATGTGGCCGAGTATGTGCGCGAGGGCACCGATCTCGACCTCGAGGCGCGGTTGCGTGGAACGAGCGTTTACTTTCCCGACCGAGCCATTCCCATGCTGCCGCAGGAGCTTTCAACCGGCATTTGCAGCCTGCGGCCCGGCGAGGACCGGCTGGTGCTGAGCTGCATCATGCAACTCGACGCCGAAGGCCGCATCGAGAGCTACGAGATCGTCGAAGGCGTCATCTCCTCGGCCGCGCGCATGACCTATACCGAGGTCCACGCGATTATCGAGGGCGACGAATCACCCCACCGACGAGGACCTGTCGGCGGGGGCCCCGACGAGCAGACCCGCGCGCGCTACGCCGCTCTAGTCCCTGACTTCGTACGCATGCGCAAGCTCGCCGGGCTGATGAACAAGCGCCGCGAGGAGCGGGGCTCGATCGACTTCGACCTGCCCGAGCCAGTAATCGAGTTTGACGAGCAAGGCCAGATGCGCGGCGTGACCAAGTCCGAGCGCACCTGGGCTAACCGGCTGATCGAGGAGTTCATGCTGGCCGCCAACGAGTGTGTGGCCACCTGGCTGGAGGACCTTGGCGTTCCCTCGCTCTATCGGATTCATGAGAAGCCGGAGCCGCGCCGCGTGGTCCAATTCGAGGAGCTGGCAGCGGCGTTCGGCTACTCGCTGGGCCTCGGCGCGCTGCCGGTCAAGCGCATTCAGACGCGCGGTGATCGCCGCGATGCCCAGCGCACGGGCCGCAATGTGCGCACCCACGAAGTCCCCGAAGACATTCCCGTCACGCCCCGCATGTATCAGAAGCTGGCCGCCAAGATCGAGGGCAAGCCCGAGGAGCGGATTTTGAGCTACCTGATGCTGCGTTCGCTCAAGCAGGCGCGCTACTCCGAGATCAACGAGGGCCACTTCGCCCTGGCGGCTCCCACATACACGCACTTCACCTCGCCCATCCGCCGCTATCCGGATCTGATTGTGCATCGCATTGCCAAGGCGTTGCTGCGAGAAGGAGTGCGCGGCGAGGGGTTGGTGGCCGAGGGCCGCCACAGCTCGCCCTGGACGCATCCGCATGACGGGGCGTCTTCGAGCGGTGTGCTCCCCCACCCTTGGCGCAAAAACAAAGACGCGCCAAGGATGGGGCACCCAGCTTCCGGTTTCCCCGGCGAGCCGCCCATTCCCGAAGCCGAGTTGGCGCAGATTGCCGAGGAGACCAGCCTGACCGAGCGCCGCGCGGCCGAGGCCGAACGCGAGCTGGTGGAGTGGAAGAAGGTTCGCTTCATGCAGGACCGGGTGGGCGAGGAGTTTGCCGCGCTGGTGCTGAACCCGGCGAAGTTCGGGCTATTTGTCGAGCTGACCGACCTGTTCGTCGAGGGACTGGTGCCCATCGACACCCTGCGCGACGACCGCTACACCTGGCGCGAGAACACGCACGAGATCATTGGCGAGCGCTGGGGACGGCGTTACCGCGCCGGCGACCGTGTGCAGGTGATTCTGGACCGCATCCTGGCGCAGGAGCGCAAGCTGCAGTTCTCGATTGTGGAAGAGGGGCTCACCCTGACGGGCAAGAGGCCTGTCAACCTCGTTTCAAAGCCGAAAAAAAGCAGGCAGAAAGATGGCGCGCCGACGCCAGCCAGGGGGAAGAAGCGGTTCGGCAAAAAGGGCAGGCGGCGCTGAGGCCTCCCGGCCCGCAGCGCCACAAGCGGACAGTTGCAAATGTTTAGGACCCGGCCTGCTTTTCAGCAAGGTTGCCAATCACCGGCAACTTGAAGCGCTCCCCTTTGAGTGCCTTGAGCAGCACGATGATCCAAAGCACAAGGAACCCAAGGCCGAAGATCGGAATGAGAATCCAACCGACAATCGGAATCACCGTAAGCACGATGTCGATGGCGAAAGCGGCCACACCCAGGAAAATCGACTGCCAGGAGTGGAAGCGAACGTAGGAGTTCGTGTTGTACGGCGCGACGATCAGAAAGATGATCGCCGGGATGATGGTGACGTAGGCCAATGCGCCTGCGGCGTTGTCGCTAAGTCCGGTTTGTGGAGTTTCTTCGGGCACGTTCGCTCCTTTTGAGATTGAGACTTGACTGCGGCACCGGTTGCCTCACGCTCGAGGCCACGGCAACCGCAAAAGGGGCAGTCCCGGCTGCGGATGCGAAGAATGAGCGTGAAGTTGAGACAAGATAAGGAAACCCCGCTAGGGGTGAATTGTCAAGCGGGAATTGCGAGCGGGGACGCGCGGATTGGTATGCACCGCAGGCATGGGCCCGGCGGGCAGGTTCGCTGTCGCTGGCAACGGCCTCTGCCCGAGAGCCGTTGCTGGGGTCAAATGCCAGAGCGGGGCTACTTGCTGGCCTGGGTCTCGGCAAGCGCGCCGATGATGGGAATCATGAACCGCTGGCCGTTTACGGCCTTCAGAACCACCACCAGCCAGAGGATGAAAAGGCCGAGGTCAAGGACCAGCATGAGCGGGATGACCAACAGGCCGAGGAAAGGGATTCTGCCCAGGATGGCGAGAACGACATACAGGGCGAAAGCGCCAATGTTGAAAAAGATCGACTGCCAGGAGTGGAAGCGCACGTACGGGCTTTGGTTGTATGGCGGCATCACCAGGAAGAGGATCGCCGGGATGAACGTGATGTAGGCGAGAGCGCCAGCGCCATTGTCGGAGAGGCCGGAGGGAGCGGATTCAGGCATCGAGGTTCCTTTCTTGCTCACAGGCTGAGAAACACACCGGTTCGCTCCAGGCTCAAGCCAGACCGGGCAACCGCGGAACGTTCAGCCCGCCCAGGGAGAGTCTTCCTGGATCACCTCAAGGAAATCTTCGATCGGGCCGGTTGTCAAGCGCAATCTTGCCCGAGGTGTGCAGATCGATACCGCCAGAGCGCGGCCCCCGGATTGCGATCGGATGCGGTCGCTGCGCCGGGCTGCAATCCGGAGTCTTGGGCCAGAGCGCGATCGCGATGCTCAGCCCTAGTTGGTGGGAAAGAGGAGCTGACCCGGAGCCGGCGGCTCCACAAGCAACTGCGGATCGTTGTTGCGGACATTGCCGACGCGGTCACTGACCCGCCAAGCGGCCATTTTCTCTGCCGGGAAGGGCCGCAGCAGGTCCACGGGCGGCCGGACCGGGTCGCCGGGATCGAGCCAGCGAGAGTAGTCACGAGGTTGGAGGATCACCGGCATGCGGTTGTGGACGGTCTCCATCAGCTCGTTTGGATCGGTGGTCAGGATGGTGAAGGTTTCGAGCGGATCGCCCTCCTTGGGCTGCCACCGCTCCCAAAGGCCGGCAAAGGCGCAGGGTTCGCCGCTGCGGAGCGCAAAGGCAAAGGGGTGCTTGGTCTTCTGGTCGATTCTCTGCCATTCGTAAAAGGCGTCGGCGGGGACCAGGCAGCGGCGCTTCTTCAGCGCTTCGCGATAGGCCGGCTTGGTGGCCGCTTCCTCCGCGCGGGCGTTGATGGTGCTGTAGCCGAACTTGGCCTCCTTGGCCCAGAAGGGCACCAGGCCCCAGCGCAACTGCGCGAACTCGCGATTGCCCGTGTCACGATTCAGCCGCACAACCGGCTGCACGCTCTGTGGCGCGGCGTTGTAGCTGGGGGCGAACCAAGGCATATCTTCCAGCTCCACGCCGAACCAGTCGGCGAGAACTTCCTGGGTAGATTTTCGGGCGAATCGGCCGCACATGATTGCCAAGGATAATTGGCACAGGGGGCGGGAATCCAGAGATTGGCGCGGAAATCCAGCCGCGGCCGAGGGATTTGCCGCACCGTCTTCCCATACAATGGGTCTTGGGAGCATCGACTGATGGCACACTTGGTATTTTGCGTTCGTAACAAAAAGGAGATGGAGGGCCTGGACGAGCCGCCCTTCGACTCGGAGTTCGGTCAGAAGATCTTCAAGAACGTCTCGAAAGCCGCTTGGGGCGAGTGGGTGGAGCGGCAGAAGATGCTGCT
>JARLGE010000171.1 GCA_031296215.1 Occallatibacter sp. | reverse complement strand
CGGCGTGGCGGGACTTTGCTTCTCGGTGATCGGGTTTGTGCTGGTGCTGACGGCTACGCCCGTGCCAACCTATCTGGGCGGCATCGCCGCCGAGCGCAAGCGGCTGATTGAAGAGCGCCTGCCGGCGGCCATCAAGTCGCTGCGGCCGCGATAAGCGCCGTTCGATCTACGCAGTAAACCAAAGAGCCTCCCGCGCGGGAGGCTCTTTGGTTTACTGGCTGTGATTTTGCCGAAGGCTACTTCGCGATCGGCACGCGCAAATCGCCGCCCGTCATCTCCTTGGGCAGGCCGAGCTGCAAAATGTTGAGCAGCGTGGGCGAGATGTCGCGCAGGGAGCCGTCCGGGCGCAGGCGGTAGTGCGGAGCGTCTTCGGCGACGTAAATCATGGGCACAGGGTTTGTGGTGTGCGCCGTGTGCGGGCCGCCGGTTACGGGGTCCACCATCAACTCGGCGTTGCCGTGGTCGGCGGTGATGAGCCATGCGCCGTTGCGCTCCTTCACGGCCTTCAAGATGCGGCCCAGTTGCGCGTCCACGAATTCACAGGCGCGGATGGTCGGCTCCAGCTTGCCAGAGTGGCCTACCATATCCGCATTGGCGAAGTTGGAGACAATCAGGTCGAAGGCGGTGTCGTTAACGGCCTTCACAATGTTGTCGCCAATGCACTCGGCCCTCATCTCCGGCGCTAGGTCGTACGTGGCCACCTTCAGCGAAGGGCACATGATCCTTTCCTCGCCGGGGAAGGGAACCTCGATGCCGCCGTTGAAGAAGTAGGTCACGTGCGCAAACTTTTCCGTCTCCGCCACGCGCAGGTTGCGCAACTGGTGCGCGCCGAGCACGTTGGCGAGAATGTTGTCCATGGACTCGGGGGGGATGACCAGCGGCAGCTCGTAGAGCTTGTCGTACTGCGTCATGCACAGGTAGTGCAGGTTCTTCGGAGTTCCTGAGCGCGGAATTGTTTCGTCGAGCGACTCCCACCCATCCAGGTTGCGTCCGCCCTTGTTGTTCAGGCCGCTCTCGCGGGTTAGAACGCGGGTAATCTGGCGAGCGCGGTCGGCGCGGAAGTTGAAGTTGATGCAGACGTCCTCGTCGCGGATCTGGCCCACGGGCTTGCCCGCGCCGTCGACCACGACAAAGGGGATGAGAAACTCGTCGGTGACGCCGTTGTTGTAGCTCTCCTTGATGCGCGCAACGGGATCGGGATAGGCGCCGCCCTCGGCCTTGCCGGTGACCATGGCGTCGAACGCCTTCAGCTCACGCTCCCAGCGCTTGTCGCGGTCCATGGCGTAGTAGCGGCCGTTGACGCTGGCAATTTTGCCGACGCCGTACTCGCGCATTTTTTGCTCGAGCGCCGCGATGAAGCCGGCGCCGGAGTTGGGGCCGGTGTCGCGGCCGTCCATGAAGGCGTGGACAAAGACGCGCTTCAGCCCGTACTCATGCGCCGTGCGCAGCAGTGCGTAGAGATGCTCCTGGTGGGAGTGCACGCCGCCGTCGGAGACCAGGCCGAACAGGTGCAGCTGCCGTCCGCCCTCTTGCGCCCGCTGCATCGCGCGCACGATCTCTGGATTCCGCTTGAATGCATCGGCCGCGATGAGTGCGTCGATGCGGGTGATGTCCATTTGCACAACGCGGCCGGCGCCGATGTTGAGGTGGCCCACCTCGCTGTTGCCCATCTGCCCGTCGGGCAGGCCGACAAAGTGGTCGCTGGCCTGGATGAGGGTATTGGGATACTCGCGCAGCAGCTTGTCGTAGGTGGGCTTGCGCGCCAGAGCGATGGCGTTGTTGGCGGTTTCAGCGCGGTAGCCCCATCCGTCGAGGATGGTGAGAACGAGAGGACGCTTGGAAGTGGGCACGAAGAAGACACCTCGAGGGAGAACGTATTTTCCACTCAAGGATAAACTGCCGGGCGGCAGCGGCATGTGTCGCACCGCACAAACGGGCGAGTGCGGATCAATTCCGGCCAGCGAAGATTTATCATCCCGATTCCGGCCCTACCCGTAATTGACTGCAATCGACTCCACCGGCCGATAGCGCGATACGCAACGATTCTGGAGCGGGAATGCGAAGGAAGGGAGATATATGAAATCTCGGAATAGGCCGGACAAGCGCCTGTTGTCGTTTTCCTTGAGCATTCCCTCAGGGGCTAAAGCCCAGCAGATTGAGGTGCACGAGGCGGCACGGCTGAAGCCGTGCCCTTTCAAAGCGGCACACCTACGACTTCATCCGAGGCTTATCAGACGTGGTATTGTTCCACGGCCTGCTTGACGCGATCGACCATCGGAACGAGATCTCCAATGAGTTGCGCGGTTTGTTTGGCCAGGCCCGCATTTTGCCCAGTCATGGCGGCAACGTGAGTGATGTTGGAGCTGATTTCGCTCATGGCCTCGGCTTGCTGGGAAGATGCGGTTGCGATTTCCGAAACCCGGCGGACTGCATCCCCCATAAGGGTATTGATGCCGCTAAGAACGGATTGGGCTTCCTGCACGAGCGCTACCCCGCTGTTGACCTGCGTTGCACCCGTGCGCATTCCGGCGATGGCGCGGTCACTATCGCCCTTGATGGCGCCGAGCAGGGCGTCGATCTCGGCTGTTGCCTTCATGGTGCGGTCAGCCAGGGATCGGACTTCGTTGGCGACGACGGAGAATCCACGGCCAGCTTCCCCGGCTCGGGCAGCCTCGATGGAGGCATTCAGGGCGAGAAGATTGGTCTGGTTGGCGATTTCGCGAATGACGCGGGCGATGACCCCGACTTCAGCGGAGCTTGCACCGAGGGCTTCCACCTCCGCCGAGGCGACTTTTACGACGGAGGCGAGTTCCTGCATTTGATCTGTGGCTCGGTGAGAGACATCCGCGCCGTCGGTGGCTCGACGGCCTGTTTCCTGAACGGAGGCCTCGGTGGATTGGAGGTGCTGAGTGACCTCGCGAATGGTGAGGTCGAGCTCGGTGGTGGCGGCAGCGACTGATGCGGTGGCGGTGTTTTGCGCTTCGGTCGCCTCATCGATGCCCTGGACGGCGAGCCGGATTTTTTCCGTTCCCAGTTCGACGGGGACAACGGCGTCGTGGATGCACTGGATGGTCGACTGGACCCAGCCGGTGAGCAGTGCGAGCTTGCGCGCGATTTTTGCGGAGCGGCCCCGTTGATTCATCTCGAAGGGAATGGTGAAATCGCCGGTGGAGAGCAGTTGATCAATGTAGGCATCGATCTTGTCCATGTCGCGGAGCAAATTGGGGAGGGTGCTGAACAGCATGAAGAGGGCGCTCAGGGCTCCGCAAGCGAAAGCGGCGCCGCAAAATGCGCGGAGGAGGAAGAAGCGGGGTCCACCGAACTCAAGGGAGAACCCGGCCACAGACGCGGCGAGGCCAAGGATGGCTTCAAAGGCGAAGCGTAAATCGGGCCGGGTGATCCAGCGGATCAAGGGGGAAGGGTTGGGCAGGGCGCGGCCCTCTTCGATGCAAAGGGTGCGATCGCCTTGTTGAATGCGGCGATAGGCATCCGCTGCGGCCTTGACCTGCTCGCGGGAGGGCCTCTTGCGGAGGGATTGGAAGCCGGTGACGCGGCCTCCCTCTCCCCGGACCGGCGAGACAGTTGCCAGGACCCAGTAGAACCCGCCGTCCTTGCGGCGGTTCTTGACCACGCCCTGCCACGGCCGGCCTGATTTGAGAGACTTCCACATGTCGGCGAAGGCTGCTTTAGGCATGTCAGGGTGGCGCACCATATTGTGCGGCTCGCCGATCATCTCGTCGATGGCATAGCCACTGAGATCGGCGAAAGCCTGGTTGGCCTCGGTGATACGACCCTTCGGATCGGTCCGGGAATAGATGAATACATGCTCGGGGACGAGGGTTTCTCTTTCGAAGATGTGAGCGACGACTGCCACTAGGATTCTCCAGATTTTGAACAGTCAGGATTTGCCCCGACGGTTTGTGCGCATTGGTTCACGGCTAAAGGAAAAGCGCGCGATCATTTCACTCATCGGCTCAAATGTGGATTGGATTAGCAAGCGAGGCCGCATTGGCGCTCAACCTGCTGGAGCGTGTTTCATAAACGCCTCTGGATTTCTTTTCGGCGGTGTTTATGAAACACGCTCTCGATGAGTCCAGCAGTGCCTCAGCCGAGGCAAGCGCAAGAACAAAGACAACAGCTACCGCAGGTCTCCTTCGACTTTGTCCAGGATGACAGTCCTTGGTGGCGGGGGGGAGCCCGTAGAATGCGAAAGGGGAAGCCGGAAGCTTCCCCCTTCAAGTTGATCCAAGCTCGAACCCTTGGCTAGTCGGTGTAGTTCAGGCTCTCGAGGCCGAGGTAAACGGCGCCCGAGCCGAGTTCCTCTTCGATGCGCAGGAGCTGGTTGTACTTGGCGATGCGGTCGGTGCGGCTGCAGGAGCCGGTCTTGATCTGGCCGACGCCGGTGGCCACGGCGAGGTCGGCGATGAAGGTGTCTTCGGTCTCGCCGGAGCGGTGCGAGATGACCGATGTATAGCCGTAGCGTCGGCCCAACTCGATCGCCTCCAGGGTCTCGGTGATGGTGCCGATCTGGTTGACCTTGATGAGGATGGAGTTGCCCACGCCCTCTTCAATGCCGCGCTGCAGGCGCTTGACGTTGGTGACGAAGATGTCGTCGCCCACCAGCTGGATCTTGCTGCCCAGCTTGTCGGTCAGGGTTCTCCAGCCCGCCCAGTCGTCCTCGGCCAGGCCGTCTTCGAGGGAGACGATCGGATATTGCCGCACCCAGTTGTCGTAGAAGTGCACCATCTCGTCGCTGGAGAGCTCGCGCTTGTCGCTCTTCTTGAAGACGTACTTGTTCTTTTCCTTGTCAAAAAACTCGCTTGATGCCGGATCGAGCGCGATGGCGATCTGCTCGCCGGGCTTGTAGCCGGCTGCTTCAATGGCTTCCAGGATCAGCTCGATGGCTTCGGCGTTGGATTTGAGCGAAGGAGCGAAGCCGCCCTCGTCGCCGACGGCGGTCGAGTAGCCTTTCTTCTTGAGCACGCCCTTGAGGGTGTGAAAGGTTTCCGTGGCCCAGCGCAGCGCATCGGAGAAGCGCTCTGCGCCGACGGGCATGATCATGAACTCCTGGAAGTCAACGTTGGAGTCGGCGTGGGCCCCGCCGTTGAGCACGTTGAGCATGGGCGTGGGCAAAATGCAGGCGTTGACGCCGCCCAGATAGCGGTAGAGCGGAACCTCGAGGGTCTGCGCGACGGCGCGCGCGGCGGCCATGGAGACAGCGAGAATGGCGTTGGCGCCGAGCTTGGCCTTGTTGGGGGTTCCGTCGAGCGCGATCATGGTCTGGTCGATGAGCCGCTGGTTGGCCGCGTCCATGCCTTCCAGCTCGGGCGCGATCACGGTTTCGACGTTTTCAACCGCCTGCAGCACTCCTTTTCCCATGAAGTGTGTCTTGTCGCCGTCGCGCAGCTCCACCGCTTCATGTTCGCCGGTGGAGGCGCCCGAAGGCACAATGGCGCGGCCCAGTGCGCCGCTTTCCAGGATCACGTCCGCTTCCACGGTCGGATTGCCGCGCGAGTCCAGGACTTCGCGGGCACGAATGGCAACAATCTCAGTCATATTGCTCCTCACAATGCGGTGCATCAAACGGTCATTCAACTTGGGACGGCGATCCACGGCAAGGGTTTCGCCGGCGGCGCTTTGAATTGTGTTCAGAAGCTCCTGCACGGGTAGATTTCCCTCGCCGTCCAACGCAAAAAAGTCTGTGACTACCGTATGGATTCTAGCAAACCAGCCGGTGGGGCGCGGTGTGGCCTCCGTCACAGAGGCAAGGTGGTTCCATTCGTGCACTCACGGGGAGCCTCTGTTGCCGATTTTGATTCGTGACGATGACGGTACCTGGGCCGGGTCCGGGTGAATCTGCCCAGGCAGGCACGCCTAAACTTAATCTGGAAGACTGGGCCTGAAGGGAATGCGCCTATTGCGGGCATTGTTGTCTTGCGGGCGCAACTCGCCGGCCCCGGCGGGGTTTCAACGTCTCAGGGAGATGTTTGCCCGCCCCAGGTAGCTCCTCACCATGGAGGGCCACAATGGAGTGCCTCAGATTGGAGCATCGCATGCATCGGACGATTGCCGTTTTCGCCCTGCTGGCTGCCGCTACGGCCGCCCTAGCCGCGCAGCAGACCAGTCCGCAGGATCCGCAGCAGACCACATACCAGGGCGTGTCGCACCCTCCCGCGGATGACGCGATCGTGACCACCAGCGACCAGACGCCCAAGCCGCCGGCCGGCCATCCAATCGCCGCGCCGGCTCCCGCTCAAGCCGCGCCGGTCAACGAGAGTCCGGCTGACGCCGCGCCCGCGAGCGCGCAGGACCAGCCCCGTTCCAACTCCGGGGACCCGGCCGCCCGCTTCACAGCGGCCGACGGCACCGACGGCGGCATGGTCAGCGTGGCGCCCTCGGGCGCGGCTTCGCCATCATTGAATGCCCGCTCCTGGGCGGGCGATCCCGACGGCGACATTGTGCATCCCCACCCGCTGCGCGCGGGCGAACTGGAGCAGGGAACCACGATTAGGGTTCACCTGCTGGACCGGCTGTCGACGGTCGAGACAGAAAAGGGAGAACCGTTCCGCACCCAGGTGGCGAGCGACGTGCTGCAGGGCGGGCAGGTGGTGATTCCCGCCGGCGCGGAGATCGACGGCCGGGTGGTCGAAGTTTCAAGGGGACACGCGGGCGGGCACGGCTCGATGCGCTTGCAGCCGGAATCCGTCATCCTGCCCAACGGAGCGCGCTACAGGCTGCGCGCGGAGGTGACCGGCGCCCCCGGCTCCCGCACCCATGTGGCCGGCGAAGGAACCATCGCCCCCAACTCGCGCCTGAAGCGCGACGGCATTGAGTATGGCGGCGCGGTGGGCGCGGGCGTGGTCACGGGCGCCATCGTCGCCGGCCCGGCGGGGGCATTTACCGGCGGCCTGATCGGCGCGGGCGCGGTTACCGTTCACCTGCTGGTCAGCCATCCGCAGGCCACGCTCGAATCCGGCACGACGCTGCTTTTCCAGCTCACCGACCGGCTTTACCTGGCTCCGGAGGCCGGGAGCGGAAGCTAGGACCCTGAGTCTGACGTTCGTAGAAGAACGACGAAAAGCAACCGCAGGTCCTTCGACTGCGTTGGGCGCAAAGAACACGCCCAACTCCGCTCAGGATGACAGGGCATTTTTGCTAGGGGCCATTCAGTCCCACGCCAGGGCATTCCGGGCACCCGGCCTGCTACACTCCCTCTTGCATGCAAGAGGATCTTCCAATGGCCGGCATTCAATCTGTAGGGGTGGTGGGCGCGGGGACGATGGGCTCCGGCATCGCCCATGTCTTTGCGCGCGCGGGCGTCCGCGTGCTGCTGTGCGACGTGGAGCAGCGGCTGCTGGACCGCGCCCTGGCGCAAATCCGCACCAACCTGGGCCGCGAGGCCGCCAAAGGCAAGCTGGCCGCGTCGGAGATCGATCCGGCCCTGGCCCGCATCACGCCCATCGTCGACCGCGAGGCGCTGAGCGCTGCGGACTTCGTCGTCGAGGCCGCCACCGAGCGCCTGGACGTGAAATCGGAACTCTTCCGCGCCCTCGACCGCATTCTACCCGGGACTGCGGTTCTGGCCTCGAATACCTCGTCGATCTCGATCACCAAGCTGGCCGCGCAGACGCACCGCCCGGAGCAGGTGATTGGCATGCACTTCTTCAACCCGGTGCCGGTGATGGCGCTGGTGGAGATTGTGCGCGGCCTGGCCACCAGCGACGCGACCTTCGCCCTGGTGCGGGACCTGGCCGTCAAGCTGGGCAAGACGGCCGTAGAGGTCAACGACGCGCCGGGGTTTGTTTCCAACCGCGTGCTGATGCCGCTGATCAACGAGGCCGCCTTCGCGGTAATGGAGGGCGTGGCCAGCGCGGAGGCCGTCGATCAGGTCTTCAAACTGGGCATGAACCACCCCATGGGCCCGCTGACGCTGGCCGACTTCATCGGCCTGGATGTCTGCGTGGACATTCTGCGTGTGCTGCAGGAGGGCTACGGCGACCCCAAGTACCGCCCCTGCCCGCTGCTGCTGCGCATGGTGGACGCCGGTTGGCTGGGAAGGAAATCAGGGCGGGGGTTCTATGTGTATGAAAATTAACCTTATTTCAGCAAGCTAAAGAGAATCCCCTTGGATTCCTTACCAGGCGTAAGGAATGGCGGTATGATTGTTTTACAGGAGATTCATGGCGACCGCAGCAGTGACGTCGAAGGGGCAGATCACGATCCCGGCTGAAGTGCGCGAGGATCTCGGATTGAAGCCCGGGGATCGGGTTTCGTTCCTCAAGGGCGAGAACGGCGAGTACATCATGAGGGCCAAGACCGGGTCTCTGATGAACCTGCGGGGGTGCGTCAAGTGGACCGGCAAGCCAGTCACTATCGAAGAGATGAACGAGACGATCCGCAAGGGCTGGGCGGGCGAACTTACATTTGATGATTGAGCTAGCGCCATGACGGGAATGGACACAAACATCCTTGTCCGCTTTTTTGTTCAGGACGATCCGGATCAATGCCGTTGCGTGGATATTCTGCTTCAATCGTTTTCGTCCAGGAATCCCGGCTTTGTGCCCTCCGTGGCTCTTGCAGAGTTTGCGTGGGTTCTGCGAAAGCGGTACGGCGTGTCCAAAGCACAATTCATCAGCCACCTTGAAGAGCTCCTCGATTCGCCGGAGATCGTTCTAGAGAATGAGGCGGCGTTGAGGCAAGCGCTGGTGCGATTCGGCAGTACAAATGCCGACTTTGAGGACTGCCTTATCGAGCGGGTTTGCTCCGAGGCGGGTTGCGCTCGAACTGTGACCTTCGATGCAATTGCTGCAAAATCGTCGGGGATGTCGCTTCTCTGACTCTTTGACACCAGCTCAATACTCATGGCGCTCAAGCTAAACCGGCGGCGCTGCATCCACGACGGGCACGCCGGGGGGCGGGGTGAAGCGGAACGCGCCGGCGGGGATGGGGACGTTGGGCGCTTCGCCGGTGAAGGTGAAGCGGGTCAGCGCGCCGTCGGCCTCTTCGATCTCGATGGCGACGATGGTTCCGTCGGCGGTGACCGTCAGCGACAGCCGACTCACGCGTTTGTCCGGACTGTTTCCTGGGCCCTTGGGCTGGCCGGAGAGCGTGAAGCGGCCGCCGGGAGCGGACGTGAGCGACAAGGTGACTATCTCCTTTTCCAGCTCCGTGTGGCCGAGCAGGAAGCGCAGCGGGGAGCGCAGGTCGTCGAGTTCCTTCGCATCCATGCGCTGGACCTGCGGGTCGCCTTTCAAGTAGAACCAGGCGTACTTGCCGTCTAGGAGAAAGAGCTTGCCGGGCGGGGAGCTGTAGTCCCACCTCATGCGGCCGGGCTTGGCGAGAGTGAGTGTACCGCTTTCGGTGCGCTGCATCCCCAGGCCCTCGTAGCTCTCGGTGAAGGCGGCCTCTAAGGAGTGGAGTTGGTTGTAGTGGCGATCGACGCGCTGGGCGATCTCATGCGCGGAGGGGTCCTTCGCGGACGGCGAACGCTGTTGAGAGCAGAGGCTTGTTGAGAGCAGCACAGCGGCCAGGAGCGGGCCGCCGCGCCACGTGAGGAAGCGCAATCTCATTGCAGCGTCTGGGCGCAGTTGGAGGCGCCGGCGGGATCGTACTTGATGGTGCCGAACTGGTCGGAGCAGAAGCCGCGGTCGCCGGTCTTGCCCACAGTCTGCGGAACCGCCGTGACGGTGAATCCGGTGATGCGGTCGGTCCCGTTGATGGTGATCTTGGAGCAGTTGGTGATGCTGAAGATGTAGCCGGACTTGAAGCCGGAAGCGAGGTCCATGGGGAGAATCTGTGCCGAGGTGGGCGAAGGCGCGCCTGCCGCGGGGTCGCCGCCCAGGGCCGTCAGGGTGCAAGCGTAGCCGTTGGCGGGGTAGGTGGACTCGTACTGCAACTCGGCCTTGGTGATGGTCTGCACGGAGTTGACCGCCGACAGATCGTTCGCCCTCTTCTTCAGGCTGCCCACGGTGGGGATGGCGATGAGCATGAGGATGGCGATGATGGCCATGACGATGAGCAATTCCATCAGGGTGAAGCCGTTGGGCCGGCGGTGGCCGTTGCGCCCGTGATTGCCGTTGGTCAACTGAAAGCTGCGCGCGCCGGCGGGCGCGGGAAGGAGCGAAAACCTGGGTTTCATGGATTTACCTTGCCTCGCGGATCAGGCCGCGTGATTGGCCCATCCGAGAAAATCCTACAACGTACAGACGCGGAAGGGAAATGGGGCGCTCGGAAAAGCAGGGATCAGGGATCAGGGGTCAGGAGTCAGCCGGTGGTCCCTCTGAGTCTCAAGCATTCCTGCATGCCTCACGATGGCGCTGCGCAGGATCGCCACCGTTGAACTAGAGCCAGAAATCTGCTTGGGCCAACGCCGCGAGCTGAACCCTGATCCCTGACCCCTGAACCCTGCTCTTCAGCACACCAGGCGTTCCCGCTTCAGCTTTACGCGTTCGAGGCGGCCGAGGAGGGTTACGGCGATGCGGTTGGGGTCGAAGAGCTTCTGAGCCATGGATTGGACCTCGGCGGCCGTCACCTCGTCGATGCGGGCGATGACCTCGTCAACGGTCATGAAGTTGTGGAAGTACATCTCCTGGCGGGCCAGGTTGGCCATGCGGGCATTCGAGCTCTCCAGACCGAGCAGGATGTTGCCCTTGACCTGGTCCTTGGCGCGCTTCAGCTCTTCGGCGGCGAGCGGTTCCTGCTTGAGCTGGGCAAACTCGCTCAGAATCAGGTCGACGACCTCGATCGCCTTGCCGGCCGAGGTGCCGGCATAGACGCAGAGGGTGCCGGTGTCGCGGTAGGGGCTGAGGTCGGAGTAGATGGAGTAGGCCATGCCGCGCTCCTCGCGGATGGTCTGGAAGAGGCGCGAGCTCATGCCGCCGCCGAGGACGGTGTTCAGAATCAGAGTGGCGTATCGGTTGTCGTCGGTGATGGGCGGGGCGGGGACGCCCAGGCAGATCTGCACCTGTTCGAGCGAGCGCTTGTTGCGCAGGACGATGCGGGCGCTGGCTTCGGGCGCGGCCAGCTCATGGAGCGTAGCGCCCGAGGCCAGCGACGAGAACTTGGCGGCGACCTCCTCGGCGAAGTGGTCGTGGTCCAGGTTGCCGGCGGCGGAGAAGACCATGTTGCCGCCGTGGAAGCGGTCGCCGTGGTAGTCGAAGAGGTTCTTCTGGTCGAGGCGGGCGACGGTCTCGGTGGTGCCAAGAATCGGCCAGCCGAGGGGATGATCCTTCCAGAAGCTCTGCGTGAATAGCTCGTGGACCAGCACGTCGGGGTTGTCCTCGTCGATCTTGATCTCTTCGAGGATGACGCCGCGCTCGCGCTCGATGTCGGTCGAGGCGAAGATCGGGTTGAGCACCAGGTCGGAGAGCACGTCGAGGGCGATGGGCACGTGGTCAGAGAGGGACTTGACGTTGAAGCAGATAGTTTCCTTGCCGGTGAAGGCGTCGAGGTTGCCGCCAATCGAATCCATCTCGCGGGCGATGTGCTGAGCGGTGCGGGAACGGGTGCCCTTGAAGAGCATGTGCTCGACAAAATGCGAAATCCCGTTGGTCTCGGCCGGCTCGCAGCGTGAGCCGGACTTGATCCACACGCCCATGGCCACGGAGCGCAGGTGTTCCATGCGCTCGGTCAGCACGATCAGGCCGTTCGGCAATACGGTGCGGCGAAGGTTGCGTTCGGGGTTCGTCATCATCGGTTCTGATTCGATTGTAGGGCAGTTGAGCTCGGCCGGCACTCTTACCGCGAGACGGTTGGTGAGGCGCTGCCCAGGCCGGGACGGGAATCCGGGTTGACGCCTGGACGGTTCCGCAGGGTCCGGGGAGGGAATGCTCTATTCTGAACGCAGTCGTGGGCGGAGATTCAAGCCAATTCGTTCAGTTGGACGCGGGCAAACCTGCCGCGAAGAGGCCGGCTGCCTTGTGCGGGGGCCGGAAAGCGCTATTTGGGCTGGATGTGGAGGCCCTGGCGGCGCTGATGGTGGCGATGGGTGAACCGGCCTGGCGAGGCAAACAACTGGCGGAAGCAGTTTACCGTCAACGGGTTCAGGACCTGGGCGAGATCACTACGCTGCCCAAGCCGCTGCGGGAGAAGCTGGCCGCCGAGGGCTGGGAGGTGGGCCGGCCGCGTATCGCGCAGGTCTTCCAGTCGTCGGATGGGACGGAACGGTATCTGGTCCAGTGCGGAGGTGCGGATGCGGCGGAGACCGTAGAGACCGTCTGGATGCCGGAAGGGGACGACGGCGAGGCCGGGGACGGGAGCGATGCGGACCGATCGGCGAAGGACGCGGCTGGCAAGAGCTGGGACAGGGCCACCATTTGCGTATCCAGCCAGGTGGGCTGTGCGGTCAACTGCCAGTTCTGCCTGACGGCGAAACTCGGCTTGCAGCGCAACCTGACGGCGGGCGAGATCGCCGGGCAGGTGGTTGCCGTGCTCGAGCGCCATGGGGTTGAGGTAGGACGCGACCGCGTCAGCCTGGTCTTTATGGGCATGGGCGAGCCGTTTTTGAACTACGAGAACTTCATGGGAGCGGTGCGCCTGCTGGTGCGCGAAGTGGGCCTGAGCCCGCAGCGAATGACGGTTTCGACCTCGGGGATCGTGCCGGGCATCGAGAGCTTTGCCCAGGAGCCGGCGGAAGTGCGGCCCAAGCTGGCCGTCAGCCTGAACGCACCCAACGACCAGGTTCGCGGCGAGATCATGCCCATCAACCGCAAGTGGAATATCGAGGCGGTAATGGACGCGGTGCGGAAGGTGAAGCTGAGGCCAAGAGAGCGCGTGACCTTCGAGTACGT
>JARLGE010000170.1 GCA_031296215.1 Occallatibacter sp. | reverse complement strand
TGCCAGTATCGCGGCGCGGCGGTCAACTGCGGGCCGCGCGGCTTGCCCGGCGAACCCGATCACCTCTTCCACAACAACGGCGACGGGACGTTTACCGACGTGACGGTGAAAGCGGGCGTGGAAGACAAGGACAAGTACTACGGGTTTTCCACGATCTTTGTCTCGCTCAACGGCAACGGCAAGCCTGACCTGGTGGTCGTCAACGATTCGCAGCCGAATGTCCTTTACATCCACAAGGGCGACGGCACCTTCGACGACCAGAGCTATGTGTCGGGCTTCGCGCTCAACAAAGACGGACGCGAGATTGCCTCCATGGGCATTGCGGTGGGCGACTACGAGAACAACGGGCAGGTGGACTTCTTCGTGGACGACTTCGGCGACGATTACAAGGTGCTCTACCACAACGACGGCGACGCCAGCTTTACCGACGTGAGCTACAAGGCCGGTATCGCCCAGACCACGATTCCCTTTGTAGGCTGGGGAGACGGTTTCATCGACTACGACAACGACGGCTGGCTTGACCTGCTTACGGTCAACGGCCACGTCTATCCCCAAGTCGACCAGCACGACTGGGGCACCACCTGGGCCGAACGGCCGCTGTTGTTCCACAACGTGCCGGAAGCAAACGGGAAGGGGCGGCGATTCGAGTATGTTCCGCCGGTGAAGGGTTCAGGGCTGGCGGCGGTGATTCCGGCGCGGGGAGCGGCCTTCGGCGACCTGTTCAACGACGGCAAGATCGACGTAATCGTCAATCCCATCGACGGGCCGCCCGTGCTGCTCAGGAACGTGAATCCGGACCACCATCATTGGGTGGAACTGGCGCTGGTGGGCGGCACGGATGCGAAGACGGGCAGGAAAAGCCCGCTGGACGCGACCTGCGCCACGATCTACCTGAAGGCCAACGGCATGCGCATGCGCCAGGATGTGATGGCCAGCGGCAGCTACATCTCGGCCAACGACCGGCGCCTGCACTTCGGGCTGGGCGAGGCAACCGACGCCGGGACGGCGGAGATCCACTGGCCTTCCGGGGCGACTGAGACGATCAAGCTGCCCGCCGAGGACCGCATCTTCACCATCACCGAGGGCCAGGGTATCACCGGCGCGCTGTGCGGCGGCACACCCTGTCCCACGGGAGCGGGGCCTGTCCAGGCAACCAGCAAAAAGTAGGGAAAGACCAGGCAGGGAAGAAGCGCGGCTGCGGCGGGCAGCGGCCGCGGCGCCAGCAGCGGACCCTTGCGCGGTGTCCGCCGCTGGTGCGCACAGCCTCTAAAACACGCCGGCCATGTACACTTCCGACGCGTGTTGCTTCTCGCCGGGAACGCCGGAGGCGGCCAGCACGGCTGGCGAAAGCGTGATGACCGGGCAGTGGGCGTGGGCCAGAACCTTGTAGACAACCCCGTGGCGTGTGATGGCGGCAAAGGCCGAGGCGCCCTGCGCGCCGAGCACGATCAGGTCCGCCAACTGGGCGCGAGCCTGGTAGAGCAGCTCCTCGGTCGGATCGCCGGGCACCACAATGGTCTGCACCGCAATCCTGTCCTTCAGTTCCTCGGGCACCAGCGCCAGCAGGTCGGCCTCAATCTCGTCGATCGATCTGCCGGCCAGAACCTCGTGCCGTTCCTGGGGTCGGATCACGTGCTGCAGAATCAGCCGCGCGCTGTGCTGGGCGGCCAGATCGGCGGCAAACTCGGCAACCGTGTGGCTGGCTTCCTGCAGGCTGACGGCGCAGAGGATGGTGCGGGTGGCATATTTGCGGTACTCGCCATCGACTGTGTCCGGGCCGACAATGTAGACCGGAACCCGGGCGGTACGCAGCACGGCCTCGGCCACCGAGCCCACCAGCAGCTTGCCTATGGGGCCCGGGGAGTGGGTGCCCATGACCACGCGGTCGATCTCGCGCTCGCGAAGGAACGCCAGAATCTGGTCGGCGGGCAACCCGGGCCGCACGATGACCTCGCAGCGGATGCCGGCCTCGCGCACCAGCCCGGCCAGCGGCTCAAGGGCCTGCATCTCGGTGCGGGCAGCGGCGGCATAGTCGTAGTAGCGGATGCCGGAGGTCTCCGATGCGGCCACCACCAGCGTGTCGTAAGCGTGAAAGAGAATCAGATCGGCGCCAAACTCGGAGGCTTGCGCAAGGGCGAAATTGAAGGCCTTTTCGTTGGCGGGAATCTCGGAGGCGAAGAGGATGGTGGAGGGTTTGCTCCAACCTGGCTTGATTACGGATGCCATGGGAACCTCCTGGAAGTGCGGTCATACGTTAGCAAGGCCGGCCCAGAGGTTGCGGTGTCCGAGGGCACAGGCCGGGGTGAGTCAAATCACACGCCAGCCGCGCGTACCGCGGCTCCCGGCAAGCTGAAAGGGGCCGCTCTGCCAGCAAGGACGCGGCTCCCGAGTGATCGGCCCCCGGAGACGGAATCCGCTCCCCTTTTGGACCTCTGCAAGGCCGGAGAGCCAGAAACTTCAAAAACCCTCAAGGTAAAGTGATCCCAATCACAGCAACGCCAGCCTCCAGCCTGCTCTTCTAAAGCGGAATCGTGGCGCTCCTGCCCGGTTTGCCGCCCCCATGCACCGGTTTTCCTTAGGTCCTGAAGGTTGGCGAATCGTTCCATCCCCGGCGCCGCATTGATGGGTCAGCCTGCCCGCCGCGATTCCACTGGAGGCCTTATGAAGCCGATGCACAACATCCCCGCCCGCGGCGGATTGAACTTTGACGAAACCCCCTTTCTGGCCATCTGGGAGATTACGCAATCCTGCGACCTGGCCTGCAAGCATTGCCGCGCCGCCGCCCAGCCCATCGCCCATCCTGACGAGCTGACCCATGAAGAGGGCAAGCAGCTGATCGACCAGATCGCGGAGATGGGCGTGCCCATCTTCGTCTTTACCGGCGGCGATCCGCTGAAGCGCAAAGACGTCTACGATCTGATCCGCTACGCCGCGGGGAAGGGCGTGCAGGTTGCGGTCACGCCCAGCGCCACGCCCCTGCTCACACGCGAGGCGATGTTCAAGCTGAAAGAGGCGGGCCTGGTGCGCCTCGGCATCTCGCTCGACGGTTCCACCCCTGAGATTCACGATGCCTTCCGCGGGCTGCCCGGCGCCTGGGCGCGCACCATCCAGGCCATCGAGTGGGCCAACGAGGCGGGCATTCCCATCCAGGTGCATACCACCATCAGCCGCCACAACGCCCACGACCTCGACAATCTCTGCGCCCTGTTCGAAAAGCTGGCCATCGTCATGTGGAACGTCTTCTTCCTCGTTCCCGTGGGCCGCGGCCAGCAGGCCGATCTGCTGTCGGGCGAGGAGTTCGAGCAGGTCTTCGGCAAGATCTACGAGCTTTCGCACCGGGTCAGCTTCCAGATCAAGACCACCGAGGCCATGCATTATCGCCGCTACCTGCTGCAGCACAACCTGGAAGAAAGAAAGATGGGCCACGGCAGTGGCCATCCCCACGCCGCAGGCCATGCCTACGAGCCCGGCGCACCCATCGCCGACGCCAAGACCCGCACCGCTAGTTGGGCCACGCGCCGCGTCAACGACGGCAAGGGCTTCATGTTCATCTCCCACGTGGGCAACGTCTATCCCAGCGGATTTCTGCCCATCCACGCCGGCAACGTGCGCGAGACGCCCCTGGCCGAGATCTACCGCGAAGCGCCCATCTTCAAGTCTCTGCGCGACACCAGCAAGCTCGAAGGCAAGTGCGGCGCATGCGAGTACAAGGAAATCTGCGGCGGCTCGCGCGCCCGCGCCTACGCCCTGACCGGCGACCCGCTGGCCCAGGAACCCTGCTGCATCTACCAGCCCAAGAACTGGGACCCGGAGCTGGAGCAGAAGGCCGAAGCATTCCGCCACGCCGAGCTGACGCCGCTGGTAACGCTGTAAAGACCAGTCCAAACGCCGGAGTTTACCCCCTTTTCAACCCGCCACAATCGCTCCGTGCCCCATCCCTCTGAGCGAAACGAAGTGGAGTCGAAGAGCCCGCTTCTCGTAACCGATCGCGAATGGGTGGGAGACCCCCCGGCTTCGCGACCCCGACCGGCCTTCCTCGAACTCGGTTCTTGGACAGGGTCCAAAGACTGAAATCTGCCCCCTTTCAACCCGCCACAATCGCTCCGTGCCCCATCCATTCGCGCTTTTTGCGAATGGGTGGGAAACCACGAAACTCAACGGGCCATCCGCGAGATCCCTGCACTTCATGTGAGCCAAATCACTTGCGGCAAGAGGCCTCAAGATCGATCCTGAGGTTGCCCGAAGGATTATCGGATGAAAACGGAAACTTCCCCAGGAGACGGGCCATCCACGCGCGGCCTGCACTAAGATGAACAAGGGCATGACCATGCGAACAGCGATCATCGGCGGAGGCATAGCGGGCCTGGCGGCGGCTTTCGAGCTGGAAAAGGCGCGCGCCGCCGGAGCAGCCGTCGAATACACGCTCTTCGAGTCGCGCGACCGCCTGGGCGGTTCGCTGGCTTCGGAGATCGTCAACGGCGCGGTCCTGGAGCGCGGCCCCGACTCGTTCCTGACCGAGAAGCCGGCGGCGGCGGAGCTGTGCCGCGAGCTCGGCCTGGGCGCCGATCTGGTTCCCTCCAACGACGCGGCCCGCAAGACCTACATCCTGGTGAAGAACCGCCTGGTGGCGCTGCCCGACGGGCTCATGTTCCTGGTGCCCACCAAGCTGATTCCCACGGCGCTGACCCGCCTCTTCAGCCTGAAAACCAAGGTGCGCATGGGCCTGGAGCTGCTGCATCCGCCGCGGCCCAGCCAGCAGGACGAATCCGTGGCGGCGCTGGTGGAGCGGCACTTCGGCACCGAGGCCGTGGACCGGCTGGCCGACCCACTGCTCTCCGGCATCTATGGCGGCGACGCGGCCGAACTCAGCGCCCGCACGGTGCTGCCGCGCCTGGTTGAAATGGAGAGCGAATACGGCAGCCTGACGCGCGGAATGTTGGCTGCCCACAGCAAGATGCGGGCCAGGGCCAAGGAAGAAGCGAAGAACAACGGGCTCCCCACAGGCAGAGGGCAAGGGAGCGGGAACGGCAGCGGCAAGGGCCAGCCACAGGCGCGGTCCATCTTTACCTCGCTCCGCGGCGGCATGCAGCAGTTTGTCGACGCGCTGGTTGCACGGCTCAATCCAGACTGGATCCGGCTTTCGACGCCGGTGAACGCGCTCAGAAAATCGGACGGCGGCTGGACGGTGGAAGCAGGCGGCGGCACGGAGAGCTACGACGCGGTGATTGTGGCCTCGCCGGCCTGGGCTGCCTCAACACTGCTGAGCGGCGTGGACGCGGCGCTTAGCGAGGACCTGGGCGCGATTCCCTACTCCTCTTCGATCACCATCAACCTGGTTTACGACGAGGCAAAACTGGGCGAGCTGCCCGACGGCTTCGGTTTCCTGGTTCCCGCCAGCGAGGGCCGCTCCATGCTGGCCTGCACCTTTGTGCACCGCAAGTTCCTGGCGCGCACGCTGCCAGGGAAAGCCGTGCTGCGCGCGTTTCTGGGCGGCATGAAGAACGAGGCGCTGCTCACCGAGCCGGACGATGTGCTGGTTGCGACCGTGCGCCGCGAGCTGAACGAAATTCTCGGCATCACCGCCGATCCGGAGTACCAGCAGGTTTCCCGTTGGCGTCGCGCCATGGCGCAGTACGCCGTCGGCCACCAGGAGCGGACCAAGCGGATTGCCGCGCATGTGGCTGCGCTCCCCGGATTGCGTCTGGTTGGCAACGCTTACGACGGCATCGGCATTCCGGACTGCATACGCTTGGGACGGCTGGCAGCGAAGGAACTGGTGGCGAGTCAGCCCGCCGCGGCGGGCGAGTCAGCGGGTCAGAGGGTCGGATAGGCGTTGTGCCGGCAGGCCGCCGATCAGTGAGTCTGCGTGGTCTCCCGCCCTTCGAGGAAATGTGCTTGCAGCATGGGGCACGCGGCGCCCGGCCAAGATCCAACCGAGCGGACGAAGAAATGGAGCGGCTAGTACAGATCCCCGCTCGGGCCTGGCCCGGCCGGGGCCTTCTTTTGGTGCACTGCCAAGGCCCGCCGCATGCAGTGCCCCTCGATGCAGCCGGGGGCTTTGGTGTATCGTCCAATTCGTATGGCAACCGCGAACAGCACCCCGCGTCCTGCCCCCGAGGCGGAAGAGCTTTACCGCCGCTGGCTCCAGTTTCTCGACGATGAGTTCGTCCGCCACAGCTCCCCGGAGCGGCGGGCGGAGATTGTGCGCGACCAGCTCTACCAGATCTACCTGGGCCGCCCCCACGGAGGAAAGCTCAACCTGACCCTGACCAGCGAACTGCCCGCCAACATTCTGGGCCTCAGCCTGGATTCGGCCAACGTGACGCTGGAGGCCGAGTACTTTGCCGAAGCCGACCGCGAGCGCTACGCTCGCCGCAAGCCCTTGCTCTGGTTCTGGAAGATGTTCGACCGCTCGCCCCTCGGCCTGAACCTGTGGCTGGGCATCCGCTTCCGCTGCATGCTCGGCCGCCACATCTTCGAGCACATGGGCACGAGCGTCAAGATCTTCCACGGCGTCGACCTGACCTACGGCTACAACCTCAACATCGGCGACGGCACAACCATCCGCCAGGGAGCTCTGCTGAGCGACCGCGGCGGCATCACCATCGGCAAAAACGCCGTGATCGGGTCGTTTGCCCGGGTTTACTCCCACACCCACGCGCCCGACAACTTCGACAAGGTCACGCTGGTGCCGACCGTGATCGGCGACGGGGCGCGCATCGCCAGCCACGCCATTGTGCTGGCCGGCCACACCGTGGCCGCGGGCGAGGCCGTCGGCAGCTTCCCGTCCGACGGGGTCTGACTTGGAGAATACCCTCCATGCTAACCTGAGCTTTCCAGCTCGTGGGGGAGTGGTTTGCAATCTGTAGCGTTTCTCATAGCGGTTTTCGAGTTTGTCCTCCTGATCTTTTCGCTCAGCGTGCACGAGTGCGCGCACGCCTGGACGGCCTCTTACCTCGGCGACCAGACGGCCCGGCTGCAAGGCCGCGTAACGCTGAATCCCGCCTACCATGTTGATCCCATCGGTACGCTCCTGTTCCCCGGCCTGGTGATCTTTGGACCGTTCCTCGGGTTCAACCTCTTCAGCGGGCTGCTGGTGGGCTGGGCCAAGCCTACGCCGGTCATTACCCGCAACTTCCACAAGATCGTCCGCGACGACAACCTGACCACCCTGGCCGGGCCGGTCTCCAACCTGCTCCTCGCTTTCGTGGCGTTTCTGTTGCTGGCCGTTATCTCCATCGCTATTCCTGGCGGCCACGCGCTGGCCCTGTCCACCTTCGTCGGCGGCAACGCCGTGGCCATTCCTTCCGGACTGGAGGCCCTGGTGCTGCTGGCCGTGCTCGCCATCCGCATCAACTTCGCGCTGTTCTTTTTCAACCTGCTCCCCATTCCCCCCCTCGACGGCAGCCGCCTGGTCCGCAACCTGCTCCCCTACAACGCCGTAGTCGTCTACGACCGCATTCCCATCTGGGTCAGCTACCTGTTCATGATCTTCATCGGCGGCTTCCTCCTGCAGTTACTGCTGGCCCCTTCCCTGGCGCTGGTGTTCCTGGCGCTGCGAATGGTTTAGTCCACACCGGCCTATCCGGCCAGCGGGGGCCAAAAAACCTGTGTTCACCAATGTCCCGCTAACTTGCTAGCTCGCCAATGCCCGCGAAGCGGGCGCTAACCTGCTGAATCTACTTCAACCACTGCGGCTCCACTTCCGTTTGAACCGTCCAACTGCCAACGCAGTCGGAACCTTGCGTCTCCCCAGCCGGAGCGCGGACCCCGGCTCCCGGTACAATGGAACGAGCCTCTTTTCAGCCTTCCGGCCCGGACAGCGGCAGCACCCTGCATTCCACAAGGGAAACGACCAGAAAAAATGCCTGAAAACCCCATCTCATCGTCCCGCCCGCGTGTCCTGAGCGGAATGCGCCCCACCGGCAAGCTCCACCTGGGCAACTACATGGGCGCGCTGGCCAACTGGGTCAAGCTCCAGGACCAGTATGAGTGCTACTTCTTCATCGCCGACCTGCACGCATTGACAACCGACTACGCGGACACCTCGGGTGTCGCGCCAAACACCCTCGAAGTCGCTCTCGATTTTCTCGCCGCCGGACTCGACCCGAAGAAATGCACCATCTTTGTGCAGAGCCACGTGAAACCGCATTTTGAATTGCCGATGTACCTCGGAATGATTACCCCGCTCGGCTGGCTGGAGCGCGTGCCCAGCTACAAGGAGATGCAGGAGAACCTCGCCAACAAAGACCTGACCACCTTCGGGTTCCTGGGCTACCCTGTGTTGATGGCGTCAGACATTCTGCTCTATCAGGCCGACTTCGTGCCTGTCGGCCAGGACCAGCAAGCCCACGTCGAGCTGACCCGCGAGATTGCGCGGCGCTTCAACCAGTTCTATCCCAGAGCAAAATCCAAAAATGTCGGGGATATACTCCGAGCATCTCAAGTGCATCCTCTTTATGTTCTGCCGGAGCCCAAGGTACTTCTCACCCCCTCGCCCAAGCTGCCCGGCACCGACGGCCGCAAGATGTCGAAGAGCTACGGCAACACCATTCTGATGACCGACCCCGAGCCGGTGCTGCGCCAAAAGCTCAAAACCATGGTCACCGACCCTGCGCGCATCCGCCGCACCGACCCCGGCGATCCGGACAAGTGCCCGGTCGGCGATCTCCACAAGGTCTTCTCAACCCCAGAAACCATCGCCAATGTGTACGAGGGCTGCCGGACCGCGGGAATCGGCTGCATCCAGTGCAAAGGCTGGGCCGCCGACGCGCTCGTCCAGCTCCTTGAGCCCATCCAGAAGCGCCGCGCCAACTTCTCCGATGCGCAAGTGAAAGAGATTCTTGAAGACGGTTCGAACCGCGCCCGCGACCGCGCCGAGCAGACCATGGTCGAAGTGCGCAGTGCCATGCAGATGAGCATGAGCAGCAGGTGACAGAAGTTGTGGAAGACGAGAGTTCAGAAGGAAGCAAGGACGCATTGACCGAAGAGAACGCCAATCCGGAACTTGTCTCTGAGAGTGGAGAGCCCATCGCAGCACCCCAGGCTGTGCATGAGCAAGCGCCGGCGCTGCTGCTCGCCATTCAGCCCCACCCCGACGAAAAAGCCGCGGCCAAAGCCGCCGCTCAACAGAAGAAGCGCGACTCGAGCGCCGAGGAATCCCCCTTCTCCGTCAGCGTCGGCCAGGTCTACGACGGCCCTCTTGATCTGCTCCTGGACCTGATCCGCAAGCAGGACATCGACATCTACGACATTCCCATCGCCAGGATCACGGCCCAGTTTCTGGCCTATGTGAATCAGCTCAAGGCCTCCGATGTCGATGTCGCGGGCGAGTTCATCTACACCGCTTCGCTGCTTATCCACATCAAGAGCAGGATGCTGCTGCCGCGCTCCGGGGCCGGCCCCGAAGAGGCGGCCGAGGACCCGCGCCGCGAGCTGGTCGAGCGGCTGCTCGAGCATGAGCGCTTCAAGAACGCGGCCCAGATGCTGCAGCAGAAACAGATGCTCGAAGCCGCCACCTGGTCCAATCCAGGCTTCCGCGAGTTCAAGGACGACGACCTGGCCGAGCCCGAGATCGCCGCCGACACCGTGGACCTGGTCCGCATCTTCCGCGAGATTCTGGAGCGCGCGCGCAACCGGCCCGTGCTCGACATGGAAGAGGACGCGGTCACAGTCGGCCAGATGATCCGCTTCCTCGGCCGGCGCCTGATGATGGAAGACAAGCCGGTCTCCCTCAGCCGCCTGCTCAGCCATACCCACTCCCAGCGGGCCCTGATCGCTACTTTCCTGGCCCTGCTGGAACTGGTCCGCCTCCAGGCCATCCTGCTTCGCCAGGACCGCGCCTTCAGCGACATCTTCATCAAGAAGCACTCAGAGTTCGACGCCGTGATGAACGAAGGCCTGACCAACGCCCGCGACGACTGGCGGTAGAATCGCGTTATAACTTATGTTATACTTCAAGGACCGAGGAGGCCTCCAAATGGCCACGACCACCAAGATCATTGCCATCGGCAACTCTGCCGGGATCATTCTGCCCAAGGAGACGTTGGCCCGGCTGAACGTCCAGAAGGGCGATACAGTGTATGTGAATGAAACTCCGGCAGGGATCCAGGTAAGCCCTTACGACGAGGAGTTCGGCGCCAAGATGGAAGTTGCTGACCGCATCGTTCGCCGCTATCGCGATGCATTCAAGAAGCTGGCGGAATAAGTGAAAGAGCCGGTTTGGATTCGCGAAATCGAGGCTCTAGCCTTTCATGCCCAACAAATTGCCTTCTTCGGCGGTTCGGATGGAGTGCGGGACCGGGGTCTCCTTAACTCCGCTCTTGCACGTCCTAAGAATCGGTTTGCCTATGCCGAAGGGGCGTTGACCATGGCGGAATTGGCGGCGGCATACGCCAAGGGCATTTCCAGCAACCATCCCTTTGTGGACGGAAACAAGCGCACCGCCATGGAGGTTGCCTTCGTCTTTCTGGAGTTCAATGGAATCGCCGTAACCGCCAGCCAGGAAGAGGCCTGCATGGCCTTCCTGACCCTGGCCGCAGGCGAAATCACCGAAGTGGAACTGGCCCTCTGGTTCGCTGAGCACACGGCTGCCTTATAAGGCCGGGGACGCCAGCGGGCCTCACCACGGCCAAATTCCCGAATTGGGAATCATTTCCCCTTCCGCTCACCCCCCCTCTCCGGTGTAGACTGCTCGTAGCAGAGTCAGTCCCCGCTGGCTCACCGAGCAAACAACTGCGAACCTATGCGGTTGTTGGGGTTTTATGGAAGCCTACTTATCCGGCTCTTGTCTCTCTCGCCGCAAGCGATCCCCTTTGCATTTCAAAATCGTTGTTGAGTCCCTTCTGAGGAGGCCCAGGCGGGCCCGGAATCTCTCCGGCCGCATTGGTGACTTCTAATGGCCGACCTGGCAACGCTTGTTGAAGTCATGCCTGCGCGACCCACGCTGGTCGACCGCAGGATGAAGAAACGGTCCAGCAGGGCAGGGATTCTGCTCTTCCTGTGCGCGCTCGCCGGCGGGCTGGGCTACATCGGCTTCCATGTTGCCAGAGACCTGACCAATGTCACCATCACCAGCGTTTGGCCTTATCTGCTGCTGGCCCTGGCGCTGTTGATTGCGCTTGGATTCGAGTTTGTCAACGGCTTCCACGACACGGCCAACGCGGTGGCGACGGTCATCTACACCCACTCGCTGGAGCCGAACACCGCGGTAGTGTGGTCGGGAATCTGCAACCTGGCCGGGGTGCTGGCCTCCAGCGGCACGGTCGCCTTTGCCGTCATCACCCTGCTGCCCGTGGAGCTCATCCTGCAAGTCAGTTCCGGCTCCGGGTTCGCCATGGTCGTTGCGCTGCTCATCGCGGCCATCCTCTGGAACCTGGGCACATGGTGGTTCGGATTGCCGGCCTCCAGGTCGCACACCATGATCGGATCGATCATCGGCGTGGGAGTCGCCAACCAACTGCTCAGTGTGCGCAGTGGAACTTCCGGCGTGGATTGGGGGCAGGCGACCATGGTTCTCAAGTGGCTCCTGATCTCGCCGCTGCTGGGCTTCGCTTGCGCCGGAATGCTGCTCTATCTCTCCAAGCGGACCATCAACTACCCATCTCTTTACCAGGCGCCCAAGAACAGCCAGCCGCCACCGTGGCCCATTCGCGTGCTGATGGTCCTCACCTGCACCGGCGTCAGCTTCTTCCACGGCTCCAACGACGGCCAAAAGGGCATGGGCCTCATCATGCTCATCCTCATCGGGACCGTGCCCACCGCCTATGCGCTGAACCACGCCGTCACCGCCCAGGACATTCAGGACTTCATCGCCGCCTCCGAGCAGGCCGGTCACATCCTCGACCGGCACGTCGACAAAACCGGAATCCTCGGCGCGGACGCGCGAGACGAGGTCACCGATTACATTCGCACCAAGCAACTCCAGCCCGACACCATCCTGGCGCTGCGAGAACTCGTTGAGGATCTGAACCACGAAGTGGCCCTCTACAAGGTCTTCAAGTCGGTTCCCGCGCAGGACCAGACCAACGTGCGCAACGACATGTATGTGGCCAGCGAAGCCATCCGGCTGATGCAGAAGAACCATAACCCGGCCTTCACCGCGCAAGAAAACACCGCGCTCACCAACTACAAGGCGAAGGTGGATAAGTCCACGAAGTTTATCCCCGACTGGGTGAAGGTGGCTGTCGCCCTGGCTCTCGGCCTGGGCACGATGGTCGGCTGGAGGCGCGTTGTGGTCACCGTGGGCGAAAAAATTGGCAAGGACCATCTCACCTACGCGCAGGGCGCCAGCGCAAGCCTCGTGACCATGGCTACCATTTTCGCGGCCAACATCTTCGGCCAGCCGGTCTCGACCACCCACATCCTCAGCTCGGGCATTGCCGGCACCATGGCCGCCAATAATAGCGGCCTGCATCTGTCCACCATCCGCAACATCGCCGCCGGATGGGTGTTCACGCTGCCCGCCGCGGGCCTGCTCTCCGGGCTGCTCTATTGCCTCTTCCGCTCTATCTCCTGAGCTGTTTCCTCCCTGCCACTCGGGCGTCCGCCGCGGCGGATGCCCTTTTTCTTGGTGCACAAGGCCCTTGCGCCATTGCCTCGCAGCCTGAGTCGCAAGCGGCGGTGACCAAAGACTAGTGATGGCCGGGCGCACTCCGGCCGATAAAGGGTTGCAGAAGGTCTGCATGGCCATGCAAGCTACATCAACCAGGAACATCCAGCCCCCGGCGGCCAGGCCGTCAGCCGCCAGCCCGGCAGATTGGGCGGGCGAGACGCGCTATGTCGTACGCCAGCCGATCCTCAACCTGCGCGGCCATGTGCATGGATACGAACTCCTCTTCCGCAACGCTCCCGAGGCGGTGTTGAGCGCAGGCGCCGACATGGCCGCCCGCACCATGCTCGACAATGCGGTCATCTTTGGCCTGGACTGGCTGACCAACGGCTTGCCGGCCTTTATCGGTTGCACCATCGAGTCCTTGACCGAAGACCTTGTTCTTGTGCTGGCGCCGCACCAGACAGTGCTCGCCGTTCCCGCCAGCCTGGAATTGACGCCCAGGCTGCTCGAGTCCTGTCGCGGTCTCAAGGCGCGCGGCTTCCGGCTGGCGCTGGACGACTTTACCTGGAAGCCGAACCTGCGTCCGTTGGCGGAGCTAGCCGACTACATCCGCGTCGATTTCAATGCCTTGGGAATTCAGGAGCGGCGCTATCTGCGCAGCATGGATTGCGCCTCGCTGGCCATGGTGGCCAAAAAAGTGGAAACGCAGGAGGCCTACCAGAGTGCCCGCGCGGAGGGCTTCACGCTCTTCCAGGGCAGCTACTTCTGCCACCCGGTGCTGCTGAAGAAGCGCAAACTGCCCGCCAACCGCCAACTGCATTTCGAGATCGTGCGCCTGCTCCATCACGATCCCATCGACATTCCCAGGGTCAGCCAGCTTGTAAGCCGCGACGCATCGCTTACCTATCGGCTGTTGCGCCTGGTCAACTCGCCCCTTTACGCGATCCAACAGGAGGTTCGGAGCATCGAGCTGGCCATCATCGCCGTGGGCGAGAACGTCTTCCGGCGCATCGTCTCGCTGGCGGTGCTGAGCGAATTGAACGGCGAAGAAGCGCCGGAGATTCTCCACATGGCGCTGCTGCGCGGACGATTCTGCGAACTGGCCGCCAAGTCCTGCGGCCTGCAATCCGACGAACAGTACCTGCTGGGCATGCTCAGCCTGGTGCCGGCTATGCTGCGCCTGCCCATGGAGGAGATCACTCCCTCGCTGCCGCTGCGCGCTGAGATCTGCGAGGCTCTGCAGGGAACCATGAACCCCGAACGCAGGCTGCTTGCCTGGATCGAGTCGCATGAGCGCGGCGACTGGGAGGCTTGCGACCAGATGACCCACGCCCATGGCTTGAGCCAGGAAAGCCTGGTCAAGTGCTATGCCGAAAGTGTTGTCTGGGCAGCCGCCGCGCTGCGCTCGTCCTCAACCGTATGACGCCGCAAGCCCCCCGGGCCTCTTGCAAAGAAACGGAAGCCCCGCTCCCTCCGCTTACGCCTCCACCAGCGCATCGGCAATGCCAAGGTGCTCATCGAGCGCGGCAATGCCCAGGTCCAGCTCTTCCTTGGTCACAATCAGTGGAGGCGCAATCACAAAGTGGCTCACCCAGGCCTGCTGGGCCACTCCGTCCGCCATCATCTTGGCCGCAATCTGATCCACCACCAAAGGCTTCCCTTCCACCTTGTCCAGCATGGTGTTGAAGGGCTGTTTCGTTGTGCGGTTCTTCACGATCTCCACCGCGAAGAACAGGCCCAGCCCGCGCACGTCGCCAACCGACGCATGCTTCGCCTTCAGCGCCTCCAGCTTGGCGCGCACATAGGGTTCCAGCTCAGCCGCGCGCTCCACCAGCTTCAACCGCTGCATCTCCTCGATGGTGGCCGTGGCCGGACCCAGCGTGATCGGATGCGCCTCATAGGTGTGCCCGTGCGAGAAGTAGTGATCCTCGAAGTAGTCCGCGATCTTTTTCGTTGTCGCGCACAGCCCCAGCGGCACATACGCCGACGTGATTCCCTTGGCGGTCACCAGAATGTCGGGCGTCACGCCCCAGTGGTCCACGGCAAACCACTTTCCCGTGCGCCCCCACCCCGCCATCACTTCGTCGTCGATCATCAGCACGCCATAGCGGTCGCAGATCTCGCGCAGGCGCGGAAAGTACTCCGGCGGCGGAACCAGGACGCCGTTGGTGCCCACCACCGGCTCCAGAATGATGGCCGCCACGTCGCTCTCGTTGCGGATCATGTGCTCGATATAGTCCGCGCAGGCCACGTTGCAGCCTGGATAGGTGTGCTTGATGGGGCAGTTGTAGCAGTTCGTCTCTGGCGCAAAAACAAAGCCCGCGCCCTTGCCGCCCGGCTCCATCGCCCAGCGCCGCGGATCGCCCGTAGCTGCGATCGAGGCCATCGTCGAGCCATGATAGGAGCGGTAGCGCGAGATGATCTTGGTCTTGCCCGTAACCATGCGCGCAATCTTGAAGGCCGCCTCATTGGCTTCTGTCCCGCTGGTCGCGAAGAAGAACTTATCCAGTCCCGCCGGCAGCACCTCAAGCAGCTTTTGGCTCAGGCGTGCGCGCGCATCCGTCGCATAGCCGGGAGCGATATAGGGCAGCTCGCGCGCCTGTTCCGCAATCGACTCCACCACCCGCGGATTCTTGTGCCCCAGGTTCACGCACATCAACTGCGAACTGAAGTCGAGGTAGCGCTTGCCCGCTCCATCGGTGAACCAGCACCCCTCGGCATCGACCACATGCAGCGGCTTCCAGGTCTTCTGGAAGCGCCATGTCCCGTAGTTAGTCTGCCGTGTAATGCTGACAATTTCTTCCGATGTCAGTTTCTTCACTTCCGCAGGCTTGCTCATCGCGCTCTCCTGAAAACAATCTCCCAAATCCTATCATCGCGGTCACACGCCTGTACCGGCGCCGCACACTTTCCAATCGAGTTTCGGCGGACTCCAAGGACCGTCTGAACAAGTCGATGTTTTGAAAGGGCACGACTTCAGTCGTGCCGCAAATGGTGAAAAATCGGCTCGGGCTTTAGCCCCTGACGGAATTCCCGGTGCGGATTAGGACTCAATCAGAGGTTCCCTAACGCACCTGCGGAAACCCCAGGTCCACCTTGCTCGCGCCCGGATCGGGCCACCGGCTCGTCACCACCTTCGACCGTGTATAAAACTGCACGCCCTCCGGCCCGTACATATGCAGGTCGCCAAACAGCGATGACTTCCATCCGCCAAAGCTGTAGTAGGAGACGGGAACGGGAATCGGAACATTGATGCCCACCATGCCCACCTCCACATCGAATTGAAACTGCCGCGCCGCTCCGCCATTCTGCGTAAAGATAGCCGTCCCGTTGCCCCACGGATTGTCGTTGATCAGGCGCAGACCCTCAGCGTACGTCGCCACCCGCACCACGCTCAGCACCGGCCCGAAGATCTCGTTGTCGTAGCAGCGCATGCCCGGCCGCGCATTGTCGATCAGCGAGGGCCCGAGGAAGAATCCATCCGTCTTTGTCGCCGCATCGAGACGGCCATCGATCGCGAGCGTCGCTCCTTCCCGGACAGCCGTATCCAGGTGCCCGGCCACGCGGTCCCGATGCTCGCGCGAGATCAGCGGGCCCATCTCATTGGTCGGCTCTGACCCTGGCCCAACTTTGATGCGCGCCACCCGCTCACGAATCGCGTCGATCAGGGTATC
>JARLGE010000019.1 GCA_031296215.1 Occallatibacter sp. | reverse complement strand
TTCATGCTTCGCCCATTCGAGGCGGCTTTGACTCCGCGCACCTACAGGCCATTCACCACCATCTCTATCAAGACCTTTACGATTGGGCCGGAGAGCTGCGATCGATCGACGCCCACAATGTGCCCGCGTCTCAGGTAGAGAGATCCGTCAACGGCGTCTTGGATCGCTTGAGCCGCGAGAACCACCTGAAAGGCTTGAGCGCAGAAGAGTGGGCAGGAAGCGCTTCGGCATACCTCTACGACCTCGGAACTATACAGCCGTTTTTGGTGGGAAACGAAGTCGCACTCCAGGAATTTGCCGTCGAGCTTGCACGCAAGAACAACCTGAGCTTGCAATGGGAAGCGACACCCGGCATCGCATCCGACTCGATGGCGCTCCTCAGCCAGGCTGAACAATCTGCCAACCTGCGGCGCCTCATCATGCTGGCGATGGACACTGACCCCATAGCGCAGCATTCCATCCGTAGTCATGTCTTGGAACAGGGAATAGAACGGTTTCTGCCTAGCCGTATGGGTTGAGACGACAAAGGGCAATGCCGCGGCAGCTTTGAGCGTCAGGAAAAAAGTCAGGCTCGCCATTGAGCGGTTTTTCCAGTTGTATCGTCAAAACAATGTTGTGGTTACGGACGGGATTCCAACAAGGAGAAAGGTAACACGCCATGATTCCAGTGCCATACTTTATCCTCACTTGGGTTCTTTACCTTGCGTGTTGTGAAAATAGCCGTAACTACCCTAAAGCAAGGAAAGCTATCCGCTTTCCATACCCATGACTGCGACGAGGTGTCTTTCTTATTCGTCGCTCTAAGCTGACAATCTTGCCGAACAACAGATCGAGCAGGCTGGGTTGTGATGGGAGCAATAGCGAATGGCTTACCTCATTGAGCACAAGACACAAGTCATCTATGTCACTGCCTCTTCCGTGAATCAGAACGGCAAGAAACTCAAGATTGTTGTTGAGAGCCGCCCTGAGTTCGCTATCGTCAGACTCGCCGGGGCAAGAGGAGAATTCCCCATTGCCTGGAAAATGATCTATGAGGTTGCGATGCGGCACCATGCAGAAAACCTGCGTTTGGAAGGCAACGCCGAGAGGCCGCACAGCCGCCGCAAGAAGAAACCGGACCAGTAGCACCGCTAAGACATCCAATTTGCTCACTTGCTTAGAAAAGTTGACTCTTTGCTTGGCCAAGATCAGCGTCGAAACAAGTCATGCACTTTTCTTGCGACGCTGAGCCGCTTCCTCAATGCGCGTAACGAGATCCTCTGTGCGCAAATGCGTGTAGCGCTTCAACATTTGCATACTCTTGTGGCCGCTGATTGCGGAGACCTCTTGATCAGAAAACCCAGCCTCCACAAATCGACTCACGGCTTCATGGCGTAGATCATGAAAGCGAAAGTCTTTCAAACCTTCTTTTCGCTTGATGGCCTGCCACATCCGGTCAAATTGATAAGGCCTCCGAACACCATCTCGG
The DNA here is from genome assembly GCA_031296215.1 of Occallatibacter sp. Taxonomy (GTDB): domain Bacteria; phylum Acidobacteriota; class Terriglobia; order Terriglobales; family Acidobacteriaceae; genus Telmatobacter. The sequence continues at coordinate 21,975 of JARLGE010000019.1, read as the reverse complement.
CCAGGCGCTCCAAAAAAGATTAGATCCGTATCATCAGGCCGGACGGGATTCTCAATCGCCTTTCTGAATATTTCGACAGCTGAAAGAGTCAAGGGAACGGTACGCGGCTGAGTGTTCTTTGTCTTAAGCAGTCGAACAATCCGCCGCTTGAGGTCCACCTGGGACTTGCGAAGCGTCAGGATTTCTGACCACCGCATACCTGACTCAAGAGCGATCCGAACAATCCAACCCATCATCGGGTTTGAGTGCTGGTCAACGGCAGCCAGCAGGCGAGATTCTTCCTCTGGCGATAGCCTCCGATTCCTGCCGGCCCCTGGTGCTGGTCGCCTGATATTTGTGACCGGGTTGGCAGGCAAGTTCACGCCCCACTCTTTGATCGCAATTGTCAGCAGATGACCAAGAAGGGCCAGATCGAGGCGAACGGTACTGTTAGATCTCGGTATTGGGTTTCCGGCCTCATCCTTACGATCTTCCCCAGCCAAGCGCATATCCCGGAATTGGGCAATGACCTCTGGCGTCAGAGAGGTGAGGGAATACTTACCGAGATGTTTCACGATAATCTTGGAGCGCTTTTGGTCGGCCGCCTGTGTTGTCGGCCGCTTTGAAGGGACTACATCGGCCAGATAGCGCTTCATCGCGGCGGCGACCGTCATGCGGTCGCCAGCAGCCCGCTGGATGAATGCGCCCCGGACCATGTCGTCTTCGGTACGACGAGCCCAGTCTCCGGCGTCTCGCTGGGTCCGAAACGTCTTAACTGTCATCGGCCAACCGGCCCTGCGGATGATCGCCTTCCACTTGCCTGATGGGGTTTTTACGAGAGTAGCCATTCGGGTCTCCAGAGAGTGCGCTGGTACCTTGTTTGTATCCGCACTGTACCTGAAATTGTACCCGAACAGCAATGTACTACTCAATAACAGAAATTACGGAGACCCCGCGCAATCCTCGAATTGCGTCCATTTTGCTCATTTTATTGGGTTTATTTGTGAACTTGATTGGTGCCGGGAGGGGGGGTCGAACCCCCACGACCTTGCGATCGGCGGATTTTGAGTCCGCTGCGTCTGCCAGTTCCGCCATCCCGGCACTTCGTTAGCATCGATACTCTAACTATATTCTCTCAAAAAATCTTCTTCCGGGCCATCGCATCAAGGATGCGTGGTTTCCGGCGGAGTCGACCCCCATGGCAGCGGGCGAACCCACTTTGCAACCCGGTCCGTTGAAAGTCACTTGCAAAAGACGAAAACCCGGATCCTTTGCTGCGCGACGTTCATGTCTGAGGGTGGCCCGGAGGGCCATGGATACTCCCTCATCCGTTCCCTCAATCGCTTTCCGGCTTTGCTTCGGGACCGGAAGGGCTGAGCCCGTCGTCTTTTGTATTGTACGGCGTCCCGTCCGTTGTGCAACAGCGTGAAGATCTCTTCCCGCCGCCAGCGGCGTTACGGCTGCGGCGTCTTGGGCGGTGTGCTCTCCGCTGGGGCTGCGGCCGTGGGGGCGGTCGCGCCGGCGCCCTGCTGCGGAGCCGCAGCCGTGGGCTTGTCGGACGCCGCCGGGGCTGCTGCCTTCTGGCGCCGAGCGGCGGCTTTCTCGAGTTCCTCGTCGTACTTGGCCTTGTCGGCCGCCGCTTCGGCGTCGGTGACGTAGCGGAACATCTGCACCCGTCCCGGGTATTGCTCGGTGGTGAAGACCCGGTTCTGCTTGTCGATGGCGACTCCCACCAGCGCTTTGAACTGGCCGGGCAACTCACCGTGTCCCAGGCCGATATAGGTCAACAACTGGCCTTCACGATTGAAAACCTGCAGGCGGTCCTGCATCTCGTCGGCCACCCAGATGTGCCCGTCGGCATCCAACGCGATGCCCTTGGGCCGGGCGAAAGTTCCGGGTCCATCGCCGTTTTTTCCGAACAGGCTGATGAAGTTGCCGTCGGCATCGAAGATCTCCACGCGATTGTTGAGCGTGTCAGTCACGTACACATTGCCGTCGCTATCCAGCGCCACGCCCTGGGGCGCGCCGAAGTCGCCCGGCGTAGTGAGGAAATGGTTCTTGCCGCCGGTTCCAATGCGGCGCAGCAGCTTGAGGGTGTCCGCGTCGTAGACAATGACCTGGTCCTGCTGGGTGTCGACGACATAGAGAAAGCGGTTCTCGGTATCGAGGGCGATGCCGACCGGATCCACCAGTCCCTCAGTGATCTGGTTCTCGACCTCGTGCTTGGTATTGAAGATCAGAACGCGCCGCATCTTGCCATCGGAGACAAAAAGCCGGTCGTCGTCGTCGATGGCCAGGCCGTTGATCCATCCGAAGTGGGCCTCATAGCCGTTGCGGATGAGCTGGGCGTCGTGGGTCGCCGCGTCGAAGATGAACACGGCTCCAACCTTTTGATCGGCCACGTAGACCAGGCCCTTGGAATCTATGGCGATGCCGGCGGGGCCGATGAGTTGGAAAGGAAAAGTCTTGGGATTGAATTTTTCCTCCTGGGACTGTCCGCCCGCAAGGCGGTCCATCCAGCTAGCCTTGGGCTTGGCGGTGGCGGAGGGCGTGTAATCGATCTTCGAGCCGGCAAAATAATCGAGCCAGCGTACGCGCGCGACGTTAGGCGGGGCGGGCCACACCAGCTTGGTGGTGTCGAAGGGGAATTTGCGCGGGCCCACCTCGGGCGCCGGCTCGGTTTCGGTCTTTTTCTTTTTCTTGTCCGCGCCGGCGGAAAAGGGGACGGCCAGGCTCAGCGCGAACAAAAGCAGCACGGCGAGCCTCTTCCTGGCGCGCAACGAATTGACGGGGAAGTGAAACATCTGCATCTCCAATGAGGCTCTACTTTGCTGGGGTAATCGTCTCGGCCATATTGAGTCTGTTCTTGTGGCAGGTGTCGCAGAAGGCCATGTTGTTGGCCTGGTCTTTGACCAATAGACCGGCCTGCGCCGAAGCGTGCGGCTGATGGCAGGTGAGGCAACTAAGCGGGGTCTTGATCTTGGTGACGTTGGCTGGGTCCATCACGTCCGAGACGGGGTGGCCTTCCACCGGGTGTCCCAGGCCAAAGCGCAGAGGCAGGACCGGAACCTTGTTCTTCTTATAGTAGTCGTCGGGCAGCTTGACCTGGCCGTTGAAGATGGTGAGCAGATGCGCAGTGTCATCCCGCTGCGGAACGGCATCGGGGCCGTGGCACTCGAGGCACAGTGCATTGTCCTTGGCCCTGAGCAAATGATCGATGTCGCCGCCGTGAGGGGTGTGGCAGGTGGCGCAGCCCTGCGTAAAGGCGGGCTGATGGTGCACCGGTTTCTTGCGCAGGTCGTCAATGTCGGTGTGACATCCGGTGCAGATGCTGACGGGGTCGGTCTTGGGCAGGCCGGGCTCGCTTGCGGCGTGCGGGCTGTGGCAATCGGTGCAATCGCCCATGGCGCCGGGATGCGGCACTTTGGCGGAGTCTATCAGCTTGGCCTTGTCGTCATGGCAGGTGACGCAGATGGATTTGGCGTCGGCCTGCGTCAGCACCACCTTTCCGTCTTTTGCCGGAGCGTGGCAGGTGTCGCAACTCCTGGCCTCGAAGGGCGGATGCAGGAACTTCACCATCAGCTTGGGAGACGCCGACTGGTGCGGATCGTGGCACTCAAGGCAGTTGGCCGTGGCGAAGGGCTGGTTCCGATGGGCCTTCTGCAGGTCCGCATCCTTGGCGTCGTGGCAATCCAGGCAGAGCGCTGGGGCGGCCTTGGTCAGATGGAAGCGGTTTTCCGACGTCGGCTCGGGGCCGGTCTTGTGAGTGAGGTGGCAGGTGTCGCAACCCAGGTCGAGCGCGGCATGACGGCTGCCCTTCTCGGGCACATGCAGGCCGGTCTGGTGGCAACTGAGGCAGAGGTTTTCCTTTTCGCCTCCCGAGGCGGGCTTTACGAGCTGATTCTTGTTGTCGCTGGTGTGCGGATCGTGGCAGGTGAGGCAGTCGCGCACCGCGGGAGGATGCACCGTCCCCTTGATGTCGGCCGCCTTCTTGTCCGCATGACAGGTGAGGCACAGCACGGCCGGGGTAGCGGTGATCAGCTTGACGCGCGTGACATCTTTGTTGACCCGGACCTCATGGCAGGTGAGGCAGCCCATGGCCATGGCGGAATGAACGGCCTTGCCCTTGGTTTTGTCCTCGTGGCACTCCAGGCACTTGGCGGCGTCGGTGTTCTTGTCCAGCGGGACGGGATGCACAGCGGCGGAGGCACGCAGGGCGAGCAAGGCGACCAAGGCAATGGCGATCCAAAGGGTCCGACCGAGCCTGCAGGCGCTCGCCGGAGCGCCCTTCGTGGTGAATTCTACGCGATGAGGCAGACGTCTCATTCGATCTCCGAGGGATGGTTGTGGTACGACTTTCGCCGGAACATAAAAATCCACATGCCAGTGCCAAGGCGCGCGGAACCGGCTCAACCAGGACAAGCTCTGACGGAGATTAGATCGTGCGGCCCAGGCTCGCGACGGTGATATGGATCACAGCGTCGGCCTTTTGCCCCAACGTCTTCCGCCTCCTGCCCCAAAAGGTCCATGGCGCAGTGACTCGAGGATAATCGATGCGGGCGGTGGGGTTCCACATGCGCTCCCGTCTGGGCCGCCCGAGGCGCCTGGCCGGTGAAGGGACGCGGAACGAAATGCCCGTGGCTAGAGCGCTTTCCTCCCCAGCCAGCTTTCAACTGAAGGTCTCTGGCCGTCCGGAAGGGAATGGCTTTTTCCTGCGATCGAGGGAACAGGCGGGGTGTGTCCGCGGCTCTGGCCTGAGAGCGCTCCAATCATCTGTCGAATCAGCCAACCAAGCAAAGCGCCCATCCGCGGACAGGGGTCCATCGCGGCGCATCGCGCTGTTCTGTTTCTAGTTACCGTAGCGTGGGAGAAAGCGGGGCCAGGGCTCCCGGTTAAGGAAAACTCAGCCGATTCATGGGAAGTACGCATACGGAGGCTCCATTCCATGAAAAGGCTCATGTTGGTAGCGTCGATGTTTCTGGCAGTTCCGGGTTTTGCTTCGGCCCAGTTGACGTCGCCGTCGACGGACGTGCTGGGCGCTCACCTCAACTACGGCCGCGGCTGCACGGCCTGCCACGCACCCCACAGCGGCTCCTACGGCAACGGGAACGCCAAGAGCGCCGACATTGGCGCCGGCAATACCATTCTCTGGGGCAAGGATGTGAGCAGCCTGTATGGCAAGACCATTACCACGGGCGGAGGCAAATTCGCGGAGGTGTTGCCGAGCAGCATGTCGGCAAATACGCCGGATGTGAAGGGCATGCTCACCTGCCTGAGCTGCCACGACGGCAACTATGCCGCGGGCGCCATGATGAAGAACAAGGTGTATGAGAGCCTGCCTTCCACTTACGGAGACAGCAGCAACGTTCCGACTCTGCTGGGCACGAGCGGCAGCAGCCTGGGCAACTACCTCAGCGAGCACCCGGTTGGACTGAGCGCCAAGCTCGCCTGCGGGGGCAGCAAAGGGTGGGATTGCACGGTGAGCAACGCAGGCACGGTGAAGATGACCGGGGCCCGTTCCAGCCAGTTTGTGAAGAGCTACGGCTTCTTTGTGCAGCCGGGCAACTACAGCAACAACGCGGTGATTGTGTGCACCACCTGCCACGACCAGCACGTGATGAACGTGGTGACCGTCAACAGCAGCTCAACTTCTGGTCTGCCGCGCGGCAACTACGCGACCATGTTCTTCCTGCGCGGCCCCTACAACCCGAACGACACCAACCCCAATTCCAACCAGACGGCGCAGTTCTGCCGGCAGTGCCACGGCGACAAGTCGAACGAAATGAACGGCAGCACGGCCGGAACGATTTTCTAGGGCGCATTTCTCACAAGGCGTGTCAACGAATTTGCAGCGCCTCCGGGCCGGGTCGCCGCGGCGACCGTGGGTCTCCCGACCCACGCAGGACACCGTTTGTTCCGTCACGGTGTGTGCAAACGGCATAGAGGAACGAAGCTTTGCCAGGGCGGCGAGGACCCTTCGACTGCGCTCAGGGCAGGCTGTGCCACTACAGCCGACCAGGAGGTCGATGTGGCCGTGAGAAATGCAGGCCAGGGCGTTTTGCGCCGGTTTCCCCACTGCCGAGTGCCGAAATGCGGGAGGTTCAGGCGGCCCCTTCATCGAGGAAGGGCCGCCCTTTTTCGCGGCGCCGGGGCCGCGCCCGCGCTGTCCGCCGGTTGCGGTGGATTGTTTCGGCTCACTTCTTCAGGCCCGGACCCCTGCGCAGGCTGGCCTGCGTGACCGAGCCGTCGGCATTGTGCGCGGCTTGATGACAGACCATGACGCAGGTGTTGGAGGCGTGATTGTAGGAGATGGGCAGGCCGCCGTTTGGGGCCACGACGTTGAGGTCAAAATTGATGAGGCGCTCGCCGCTCAAGGTCCCGCTGGCGGCGCTTATGCCGTGGGCGGTGTGGCAGGTGGAGCAGGAGAAGCCGGCGTCGATGTGGCTGCTGTGCCGAATCCAGCTTGTGTTTTGCAGGATCTGGTTGGCCAGGTCATGACACTTGGCGCACAGGGCGTAGGGTCCATTCACGCTCGGATCGGGATTGGGAAAGAGATTATTGATCAGCTGGCCGGGCGCGGGCGCCTGGCTGAACTCATAGCGGCGCTCGAGAATGTGGGTCCACTTGGACCCGTGGGGACCGTTGGGCCCCTTGCCTCCGAACTCGCGATTGTCGTCGCTGTTGTGGCAATCGGTGCACAGAATCTGGGTGCCCATGGCGCGCCCATGGCCCGGCAAGGAGTCATTCAGGTTCATCATGTTGGCCAGCAGGCTGGGTTGAGCCAAACCGCTGCTCCCGGGATGCATGACGGGATGGCTGGAGGTAGCGGAGACGGCGAACTGCGGGATCAGGTTGAGCGCGTCGCCCGCGGAAACGGCACGCACCGGGAAGTATCCATAAATGGGCAGCACCTGTTTGCCGGTGCTGGCGCCGTGGCAGCGGAGGCAGTTGTCGTATTGATTGACGGCGGGCGTCAGCACGCTGACTCCGTCGCTCGCGTTGATGCCCGCGATATCCCTCTGCGAGACCCTGATGAGCGGAGCGGGAGCAAAGACGCCGACCTGTTCGGCCCCGTGCGCATTGTGGCAGTCCGCGCAGGTGGCATGGCGGTTGTTGTTGAGCAATGTGCTCTCGGAGGCATCGTGGGGATTGGTTGAGGTGGGGAACGGATGCCCGATCTTGGGCGTGGCGTACTCGGGAAAGACGTTGGCATAGGGTTCTATGGGAGAGATGTTCGCGCCGTTGTGGCAGGCGATGCAATCCTGCTCATTTTGACCGCGCAGGAGGCGCGCCGTCGAGTTGGCGTTGTGCGGCGCATGGCAGCCGATGCAGGAATCGCCAGCCACCGTCGGGTAACTGCCAAGCTGTGCGGTGGGCGCGATCTTGTCTGTGGACAGGGCATGCGCGCTGGTTGCCCAGTCGGCCAGCGGGTTGACCTGGCCACTCTTTGTGCGGGTGGGATCGTGGCAGGCCAGGCACAACTGACCACTGGAACCGTTTTTCACCAGAAAATTCAGGCTTATCAGGTCCTTGGCTTGCACGTGCGGATTGTGGCACGACGTGCACTCGACATTTCCCGCGATCAGCTTCACCGCTCCGGTTGGGTCGGCGGTACGGTGACTGGCCACCAAGGAGGCGGCCAGGTCGATATTGTCCTTCAACGGGGTCACCAGGCTGAACGGATGCGAGGGCAGCATGTTGTTTCCGAAGACGTCGGCCGGGTACATCGATCCGCGCATGGTGACCTGGCCGGAGACCACGGTGTCTCCGACCGCCACGGTGCCGTCATGGCAACTGAGGCATTGATTGCTGTCGGAACCGAGCTTTGGCTGCCGGCCGCGGTTGGCTTCGCTGTGGCTGGTGTAGGTGGTGTAGCTCTGGGTGGTGAGCTTCTGGTTCCATAGGCCGAATTTCAGCGCGGAGTGAGGCGCGTGGCAGTATGTGCAGGGGTCGGGACGGGCGCCGGTGATGGGCGATTTGCTGCCCGGCCCGAGATTATGCATGCCAAGCACGTCGCCGGCGATTTGAGCCGGCAGGGTGGTCCCGCTGAGCAGAATCGACAGCCCGGCCAGCAACATTCCACGCTTCACTTGGCTCCCTCCCCGGCCGGCTGGTTCAAGCCAAGATATTGAAATACCTGGACGCGGCGATTGAACGAATCCACCACGAAAACCTGGTCCCTACGATCAATGTACAACCCTGCCGGCAGTTGGAATTCTCCGGCGTGGGTGCCCGGCGAACCGAAGTAATAGAGCAACTGGCCCTGGCGGTTGAAGACCTGCACCATGCCCCACAAACCATCCACAAGATAGATGTCGCCTTCCGAGTCGACAGCTAGGCCTTTGGGCCGGAACATGGCCCCTGGGCTGTCGCCGATCTGTCCAACGGAGTACTGGAAGGCTCCGGAGCGGTCGAAGACCTGCACCCTAAAGTTCATGGCGTCGACCACTATCAGGTTCGGCCCGTCCAGGCGCAACTCGGTGGGGAGATTGAACTCGCCCTCGGCCTGGCCGGTCTTGCCGATGGTCTGGAGCACGTGGCCCTCCATGTCGAGCACGAAGATCTGGTCGCGCAGCGTGTCGGTCACGTAAATCTTTTGTGCCGCCGAGTCCACGGCAATCCCGGTAGGCCGCTTGAAGTAGCCCTCGCCGCCTTTCAGGCTGCCCAGGGCATGGAGGAACTTTCCGCCCGCGTCAAAGACAAAGATCACGCCCGCATTCGAGTCGGTGACGTAGATATTGTCGTGGGCATCGACGGCGACACATTGCGGCGCCAGCATCGCGTCCTTGGATTTTCCCTGGCGCTCAAGGAACTTGTACTTATGCTCGGCGAAATCGAAGATATGCACGCCCCCGGCGCCCGGATCGGTGACAATGACGCGGCCGCGCGAATCGGTGGCAATACTGTAAGGACGCACCAGGGAGCGGTAATCGGGCGCGCCGGCGACGAAGTCCACCAGCTTGTTCCAGAAGCTGCGGTTGGGCTTGACTTCAAACTCCGAGTTGAAACTGCGCTCCCAGGAGAGCGTGCGCCCGCCTTGCAGAGACATCTGCCATGCCTCCGGGGCGACCGTGTCGTGCCTGGACCTTGAGGATGCCGAGACCGGAGCCGACAGCAGCGCAGTGCCAGCCAGGATCAGGCCTGCGCTCAGCCACAGCCGCCGCCTTTGTCTGAGCCGCACTCCGCTTAGAAGAAGTTGAACCAACGCGATACCCCGATATAGAACGATGATACTATTTGCGGCGGCGAGCCCGACCCACCAAAGCCCTGCCCCAGCCGGGAATAACCGCTGATAATGTTCAACTTGCGAGCCTGATACTGGATGAGGGCATTGTATTCATCGGTCTCGTTCAATGACGTGCCCCCGTCCGTGGAGGTATTGCTGGTCGACTTGGCATAGGCGGCTGCGACGCTGAGCCCTTTCACGGGAGCGCTGGAGAGCGAAAGGGAATAACCGTCGCCGCCGTAGAGGCTGACCAGGCTCGAGGGCGGAATGGGCCCCGTCACCGGCACCAGGCCCGACCCGGTCGTCAGCGCCTGTCCGCTCGCCCGGAAGTAGCTGCCGGAGGCTGTCATCCAGGGGGTATAGGCCAGGCTGGCGCTATAACTCTGGCTGCTGTTCGCCGTGCCGGCCTGCTGGGTCAACGCGGTCCGCGAAGCGCCGGCGCCCATGCTCACGTTGAATTTCCCCCAGCGCCGGTTTGCATTGCCCGAGTAGTTAAAGAACGAGTTCATGTAGGTGACCAGCAGGGTTTGAACGTTTTGCGCGTAGCCGAACGACCCGTTGACCTTCCACCCTCGAAGTTGGCCGGAGTAATTCTCGGTGGTGGAGAATCCCAGCGTATCTTCGCCGGTCTGGTCCGAGGTATTCGCGGTTGCGTTCAGCGCGGCATTGAAATTGCCGTAAACAGTTGCGCGCGAATAGTTGGCGCTTCCACCGTAGGATGTCTCTCCATAACTCTGTCCCAGGTAGGACTGGGCGCGGCGCTCGACGTAGGCCGTGGTTTGCAGATTCTTTTCCAGGGCATAACCGGCAACGGCCAAAAGGTCAAGGGAATCTGACGACTCGTTCGAGTTGAGCCCCGGAACCACACCCCCGACGGCGACGACCGACTGAATCAATTGTCCGCTCAGATTGTCGGAGTAATCCGCGCTCGCCGAGAGGTACAGCTTGTTGGTTGGGTGCACCGCCGCGAGGACATTGACCAGGTCAATGGTTCCGCCGGTACTTGTACCCGCGTATTCGTCCTCGAAATTGGATCGGTTAATGGCGGCCGCCCAGGAGCCATTCATAGGCAGCCGGTGGGAGATATTGAACCCGTAGGCGCTGCTGTCCGAGTGGGTTTCAGTATTGTCTTGACCAGCCACCAACTGGGGAAGGAGCGAGTGGCCGCCTCCGGAGAAATAGTAGGCGCCCATGTTGAAACCGGTAAGCCGATAGCTCGAATGGAGGTTGAGCGAATGAAACGAGTTATTGCCTTCATCATTCGTTCCGTAAACCGAATACTGGCTGCTGCCCGTCTGGAAACCCGCCGAAAAACTAGGCACATTCGGAAGGTTTTCGCTCCAGTTGACGCCGAACGCATCGCTGTTGCCATGGGTCACGTAATTGGCAATGCCCGGCACAGCGTAGGCTCCCTCGCTATCGTAAGCCTTGGAATAACCGACCGAACCAGGAAAATGGCTGCCGGCAAAGATGTTGGCGCCGACGCTGACTCCGCTCGCATTGGAGATGGACTGGAAGTCGGAATTGGCTCGCGACTGATTCAGGTAGAGGCTGGCATTATAGGAAAGAAAATTGGGGTTGTAGAAAAAGCCCGACAGGTTGGTGCTGCCCCCAACCGTCCAGTTGTGGTCAGAACTTGTCTGATTCCCGTAATCCGCGGTATACCCCGTGGAGATGATGCCGCTCAGGTTTGTGCTGGTCTCGCCGAGCTTGAGCTGTGCGGCAACAGGCCACGACAGCAGCAGCGCTGACTGCACAAGCCACGCAACTCGGAACGACATCCTCACTGTTCTATCGCCTCAACGTTTCAGATCTGAACCATGGTGCCAGGGATGCGGTTCTGGTAGCGGTTACCGCTTCGGACTTGCCGCCTGCGCTTCGAAGCCGCTAGCTGTTCTTTGCCACGGGCCTCGAATCCAGCCGGCTGAGGCGGCGGCCTCTTACATGACTTCGACCTTTGCGCTTTGCCGCAACTGCTTGTCCAGCTCGGCACGGATCTGGTTCTTCTTGCTCTGCGGCAGTTCTTTTTCCAGTTGCGCTTTCACGTCCTCAAATTTCGCAATGCCGGCAGGGGTGTGCTCTCCCAGGCGCACGATGGTGTAGATCTGCTCGACCTGAATCACATCGCTGACCTCGCCAGCCTTCATGGCCGCGAGCGCTTTCACAACCGGGGGCGCCAGTTGAGCAACGGGGATAGGCTTGTGCTGGCCCATCATGACGCGGTAGTCGTCGTCGGAGATCTTCTCCGCCAACATGCCGAATTCTTCGGCGCTCTTGGTAGCTTTTGCCTGGCGCAGCGCATCGCCGGCCCGCTTGCGCCCCTCGTTCAACTGCTCGGCGGTGGCGTTGGCCGGGGGGAGGACGGAGATGGTCTGGAAGGTGTAGGTCTCAGGATGCTGAAAGCGGGCCGGGTTCTTGTCGTAGTAAGCCCTGACTTCGACCGGAGAGACCGTGCTCTTGTTCTCCACTTCGGTCTTGAGAAGAGCTTCAATCAACAGCGAGCGCTGGATCTTGGCCTGGAGCGCCTGCTCGGAGCCATGGAATTCGCTGTCAAGGAACTGCCTGAACTCGTCCGGGGTGGAAAACGTCTTTTGGAAGTCGGCCTCGGATTTTTGCATCTTCGCGGCCGGAACCGTCATTTTGCGGCGCAGCGCCTCCTGATAGACCAGCTCTTCGAAGATGATCATCTTCAGGGCGCCGGCGCGGATGTCCGGCTCCAGCTCCTTGGGAACCCCGCCGTGCTGGCGAGCGTAGGGAAAGATCGCGTACTCCTCCCGCACCAGGTCGGCGTCGGTCAGCACTGCACCATTCACCCGCGCGACCGGTTTGCCCGCCGCCGTCAGCGGCACCGTCCCTGCCGGGGCCGCAGCGGGCGGTTGGGTGAAGACCGTGGGGGCATGGGAGGCTACCTGTGCGCCTACTGAGGAAAAGGCCAGAAGAAGGATGGTGAAGATGGGGAATTTGTACTTCATGATTGTCATCCTGCTTGTGAAAAACGGGGAAGGAGCGTTGTATTTTGAGAAAAAAGGGGGGAGGGGAATCATCTCCCCTCCCCTTTTCATGCAAACAAATTAGAAGGTGGTTCCAGCGGTGCCGCCGTTCATTTCGTTCGACTCGCCACCATGGCACTGGCGGCAGAACTGCGCCGTCTGGTTGCTTCCGCTTCCGGTTTTTCCGTATCCCGCGTTGGGGCTCGCCGGGTTGTAGGGGCCGACGAGGAAGAACATCGTCGCATAGTTTCCAGCCGGCAGGCCGGAGATGCCCGAAGAAACCGCTGTCCCTGATCCGCCTGCAAGGCTGGCCGTGTTGGAAACGGCGACCACGTTCATCAAGTGCTGGTTGTGGCAGGTCGTGCAAACCACTACCGGCGTGCCGGCATTGTTACCCAGACTGACAAAGAAGCCGTAATTGGCGATGAAGTTCTGCATATTCGGTCCAGCGGTCAAAGTGAAGCCGGTGCCGGTCGAGGCCAGGGCGCAATCCCAGTTGTGACCGGTTTCTCCGTATGTTTGTCCGGTGGCGGGGGTGTTGCAACCGAATTTGGTATTGAGGCCGACCGGGTGATCGTTGAGGTACATTCCCGCACTGTTGCCATTGCTAGCGTTTGAGAACAGGGTTGGGACGGCGTTCCAGGTTCCGTAGGTTGGGGGCAGGGTTTCATAGATCGTACCCTTCATCATGGCGCCCGTGGCATAGTTGCCGTCGTGGCAGCTCAAGCAAGTGAGCAAGCCGGTCACGTCAGGCGTCGAAGCCGTCATGCTGGTCGGGAGGACTTCCTTTGTGCCAGCTGGTGAGAATCCGCCAAAGGTGATGGTCTTGCCGTACAGGCTGGCGACATCCTGGCCCCAGAGAGCGACGGCGCCGGAAGTAGAGTCGGCAGTTTTGGCGTCTCCGTTGCCGTAAGCGCCGCTGTGCGGTGCGTGACAGCCCGCACAACCGCGGCCGTAGTTGAGGTGAGCGCCGAGGACGTCAGTCGCCGGAGCCGCGCCGATCTGGGCCGCCGCGAATCCCGCGGTTGCCAGGAACATCATGGCGATGAGAAAATTGCGCTTCATTTTGGTAGAGCCTCCTAGTGCTCACTTCTGTTGGCCGGCTGGACTGGGACGGCAACCTGACCGGTTGTCTTCAGTTTAGCCCTGATGTGACCAAGTGCACGAATCATGCGGTTGTCCCGGGATGAGGCGATTTTTTGCACGCATCTCGTAAGTTGTTGTTGACGAAGATGATATGTCATCCGCAGAAGCTCGGGGCCGGGGGATTTGCCGGAATACGCCGCACGACGGCGGGCAATCCGGTTCAGTATAGCCGATGAAAAGCCCCAAAGTACCCTGATCGAATGTGTGTATCGTCTTCATACGTGAGAACCATCACTCCTGGGGCGGCTGATTGGCCAACTGCAAGGCTTTTCAAGAGCCTGGGAGTTATGGAGACATACTCTCAGGTGACAAATGTCACGATCTGTGACCTCAGTCACAGATGAGAGAATGCTAATTCAGCGTGATCCAGGTCACGTTTCCACGTGACGCATCGTGGTCCACTAACTCTGCCGTTACCGTGTAATTTGAAGTTGCGGGGTGGGCCGCGAAGGCCCTCCGAGCGGCGAAGGCGGTTCCAGGACCGCCGTTTGCGCCTTGCAGTTGAAGATCGAAAGAGCAGGAATCGCGAGCAATTCCGACCATCGGAGAAGAGGGCATGGCAAACCAAGCAACCACGGCGTCGACCGCGAGCGAAACCCTGCGGGCGACGCAGGTCTACGGGATGGCAGCGGTCTGCCTGGCGGCGGGCCTGGCGATCGGCTACCTGCTAGGGGGAACGCAATCGCCGGTTGCAGGGACCGGGCCGGGCGCAGGCGCCGCGTTGCTCTCAGCACCCGGGGGCGGGCGGGGCGGCGGGGCGGCGGCCGGCACGGAAGCGAATTCTGGACGGCCGGCACAAGCGGCTGCCGGCGCCCAAGCGCGGTCTCCCCACGCGGGCGCGCTGAGCGGCTCCGGGCGCATGCCCAGCCTGGAAGAGATGAAGCAGATGGCCGACAAGCAGGCTGCGCCGCTGAAGGAAAAGCTGAAGAGCGATCCAAACAATACCGCGGTGCTCATGCAGGTGGGATCTATTTATTACACCACGCACCAGTTCAAGGAAGCGTCCATCTACTACGGGAGGGCGGTGGAGGCGGACCCAGGGAACGTTGCCTTTCGCACCAAGCTGGCCACCGGTCTCTACCAGAGCGGCGATGCCGACGGGGCGATCGCAGAGTTGAACAAGGCGCTGGGCTATGACCCCAAAGACGCCAATGCGCTGTTCAACCTTGGTCTGATCCGGCTTCAGGGCAAGCAGGACGGCAAGGGCGCCGTGGCCGCCTGGCAGAAACTGCTCAAGGACAATCCGCAAATGAGCGCGGACCGCAAAGCCCAGGTGCAGAAGCTGATGGCCGACGTGATGACGACGCTGGCGCAAGACCGGAAATAAAGGTCCCCGCAGCCGCAACACGCGAACCGCGAACGGAGATGGCCGGCAATCGGTTTCTCCGCAATTGCAGCAGCCGGCCAACAGAGGATTCAAGGAGCACGGAGCAATGGTGGACACGAATCGAACTGCCGCGCACCAGTGGACGGTAAAGCAGGCGATGATGCTGGCGGTACTCTCGCTGGCGGCGGGAATCGCCGGCGGCTGGGTCATCCGCGCATGGCAAACTCCGGTGGCCAACGGCGCAGCGAAACCCGCCAATGCCGCGGCGACGGCGGGGATGGGCGCCATGGCTTCGCCGCAGACGCCGAGTGCTGCTCAATTGAAGGCAATGGCCGACGCCAAGGCCGCACCGCTGCTGGACCAACTCAAGGCGAGTCCCAAGAACGCGGATGTGCTGGTTGGCCTCGGCAACCTTTATTACGATGCGCAGCAGTATCCGGCCGCTGTCGACTACTACGGGCGTGTGCTGCAGGCCCGGCCCTCCGACGTGGCGGTGCGCACCGATATGGGAACGGCCTTCTGGTTCATGGGGGATGCCGGCAGGGCGATTGCGGAGTTCGACACGGCGCTCGGTTACGCGCCCAACAATGCGAACACGCTGTTCAACCGCGGGCTGGTCCGGTGGAAGGGGAAGGCGGACTCCTCGGGCGCGCTTGAGGACTGGGAGAAGCTGCTCAAGGCCAACCCCAACTACGAAGGTAGAGACAAAGTGGAGCAGATGATGGCCGAGGCCAGGCAGCAGGCAACGGCCAAGCCGGAGACGAAGGCCAGGTAAGGCGGGAGAATCCGAGCAAGCTTGACCGTCGTTTCGCTTTGCCCAAAGTAATCGCAATCCGGCAATCGCAAGCAGCGGATTTTCCACATGGGTCTCCTCCCACTCCCATCCCGCGCCTTTTTTCCAGGCGCGGACCGGCCGAAGGCGTCTGCCCCACCGCAGGTGGCCGCAGCACGGGCGGCATGCGACAATGGAGGCAACCGTGATGAACCCCGCCTCCTCTGCAACTGTTCCTTCACCGGTTGCGGTCACCCCGCAGATGCTCGCCGCGCACAGCATTACCGCGGACGAGTACGACCGCATTCTGGCAGCCCTTGGCCGCGTCCCCTCGCTCACCGAACTTGGCATCTACTCGGTCATGTGGTCCGAGCACTGCTCGTACAAGTCCAGCCGTGTGCATTTGAAGCGCCTGCCCACCAAAAGCGATCGCGTGGTGCAGGGCCCTGGCGAGAACGCCGGCATCATCGACGTGGGCGATGGCTGGGCCTGCGCCTTCAAGATCGAGTCGCACAACCACCCCAGCTACATCGAGCCTTTCCAGGGCGCGGCTACCGGCGTGGGCGGCATTCTGCGCGACATCTTCACCATGGGCGCGCGTCCGCTGGCGGTAATGGACTCGCTGCGTTTCGGGCCGATTGAGCCGGGTAGCGCCGAGGCAGGTCTTTTGGCCAAGAACCACTCCGTGGTCGAAGGGGTGGTGAGCGGGATCGCCGGATACGGCAACTGCTTCGGCGTGCCCAACCTGGGCGGCGAAACCAAGTTCGAGCCCTGCTACAGCGGCAACCCGCTGGTGAACGCATTCGCACTCGGCCTGGTGCGCAAAGACGAAATCTTTTACGGAAAGGCGAGCGGCACCGGCAATCCCGTCATTTATGTCGGCGCCAAGACGGGCCGCGACGGCATTCACGGCGCGACCATGGCCAGCGAAGAATTCCACGAAGGCACCGAGGCCAAGCGGCCCAACGTCCAGGTGGGCGACCCGTTCATGGAGAAGCTTCTGCTGGAGGCCTGTCTGGAAGCCATGCAGACGGGCGCCATCGTGGGCATTCAGGACATGGGGGCGGCCGGCCTCACCTGTTCCACCTGTGAGATGGGCGCGCGCGGCGGCGTGGGCCTGGATGTGGAGCTCGACTGTGTTCCGCAGCGCGAAACCGGCATGACCGCCTACGAGATCATGCTGTCGGAGAGCCAGGAGCGCATGCTGCTGGTGGCGGAAAAAGGGCGCGAGGGCGAAGTCCTGAGTGTCTTCTCGAAGTGGGGCCTCGACGCCGTCATCGTAGGCACCGTGCAGCCCGAGCCGCGCCTGCGCATCCGCCATCACGGCGAGCCGATGGCCGACATCCCCAATCGATCGCTCACCGACGACGCTCCGCTCTACCGTCGTCCCGTCGGCGTGTGGAAATGCCCGTTGCCGGTTGACCCGCCCGATGAAGCGGTCGCCAAACTCGCCGAAGACCGCGACTACACGGCCAACCTGAAGAAGCTGCTGGCCAGCCCGAACGTCTGCTCCAAGCGCTGGGTCCACGAGCAATACGATACCATGGTGCAGACCAACACGGTGATCGGCCCTGGGGGCGAGGCGGGCGTGATGCGGATCAAGGGCACCGGTACACCGGGGCACGAACGCGGCCTGTCGATGGCGCTGGACGGCAACGGCCGATGGGCGTATCTCGATCCCAAGCTGGGGGCCATGCACGCCGTGGCCGAGGCCGCACGCAAGGTGGCTATGAGCGGCGCAACGCCGGTGGCCGCCACCAACTGCCTCAACTTCGGCAACCCGGAGAAGCCCGAAATCATGGCCCAGCTTTCGGCGGCCATCGACGGCATTGCCGAAGCCTGCACCGCGCTCTCGACCCCCATCACCGGCGGCAACGTATCGCTTTACAACGAGACCCGCGGGGAAGGCATTTATCCCACGCCCGTGCTTGGAATCGTTGGCATTCTCGACGACGTGACAAAAGCCGTGCCGGCCCACTTTCAGCAGGCAGGCGACGCCATCCTGCTGCTGTGGCCCATCCCGCGCGGCGAAGAGCCCGATCCCAAACTGGCTGTCCCGCTCGACCCGCCGCCTATCAGCCAGTACGTGCTCCCCGCATACCAGGAAAAGCAGGTCGCTCAAGAACAACCGGAGGCGAGCGAAGCTGCAGCAGCGGCGGGACTCACTGCTTTCGGCTCCTCTGAATTCGCCAAAGTGATTCTCGGCGGCATCTGGGGCCAGCCGCCCTCGCTCGATCTGGACGCGGAGGCCAGCCTGCACAAGCTTCTGGTTTCTCTGGCCGGTGACAAGCTGCTTTATTCCGCGCGCGACATCTCTGACGGGGGCATTGCGGTTGCCCTCGCCCAGGCTGCATTCCCGCTCTCGATCGGCGCAATCGTCGAGCAGGACCAGTCGCTGATGGCGCATCCTCTGTTCGGCCTGTTCGCCGAGCCCGCCTCGACAGTTCTGGCGACGGCGCACCCCGACAACGTCTCTGAGATTGAGGCCGCGGCCGGCGCGCGCGGCTTCTTCGTTGCCCGCATCGGGACCACCGGCGGCCAACGTCTTGAAATCTCGGTTGATCGCGAACCCTTCATCTCCGCTCCGCTCGCCGCCCTCCGCAGGAGCTGGGCCGAATCCCTTCAGGCCACTCTCCACGACGAGGTAACGGCATGAGCCGGTTGCTCTACCAGGGCGTCGAAGGCGAGATCGATGCAACGCAAACACTTCGATCGGTGAAGGGTACGGGCTTTGGCTTTAGCCCGTACATTGAGAATGCTCGGGAAGATGATTTGAAGAGGCACAGCTTTAGCCGTGCCAACATGGAGTTCAAAAGAGAATCAGCGGCTTTAGCCGCGGAGGGAATGCCGGTTTTGAAAAGAGACTTCCCTCAGGGGCTAAAGCCCGGAGATTCTTCTGCAGCAGTTGGCGGCGCGGCTAAAGCCGTGCCCTTTCAAAACGCTGGTACGCCGGCGCTTTCGCTGTTCCCCGATCGGGGGTCCCTGTTCCCAGCCGATGACAAACTCCGCGAAGAATGCGGGGTTGTTGCCGTCCATGGCCACCGGGACGCGGCGCGCCAGGTCTATCTCGGCCTCTATGCCCTGCAGCATCGCGGCCAGGAGTCGGCCGGCATCGCCTCGGCCGACGGGCAGCGGTTGGCCAACATCAAGGGCATGGGCCTGGTGAGCGAAATCTTCACCGACGACGTCCTCGCCAAACTTCCCGGCCCCATGGCCATCGGCCACACCCGCTACTCCACCACCGGCGACTCCGCGTTGCTCAACGCGCAGCCCATCCGCGTCGATTCCATCAAGGGCCTCATCGCCATCGCCCACAACGGGAACCTCGTCAACCTGGGCAACCTCCGCGCCCGGCTGGAGCGCGACGGCGCTTATTTCCAAACCACCAGCGACTCTGAGATCATCGTGCAGCTCATCGCTCACTCCAAGGCCGGCACGCTGGTCGACGCCATCGCCGACTCGCTCGGCCAGGTGGAAGGCGCGTTCTCGATTGTGATGATGACCCGCGACCGCATCTTCGCCGCCCGCGATCCACGCGGCTTTCGCCCGCTCTCCATCGGACGCATTCGCAATCCAGAAGGTCCGGACACGATCGTCTTTGCATCGGAAACCTGCGCCTTCGACCTGCTCCGCGCCGAGTACATTCGCGACGTTCTCCCCGGCGAACTCGTCATGGTCACCGAAGACGGCCTCACCAGCCGCCAATACTCCACGGGCGTTCCGCAGACCAGTTGCATCTTCGAGCACGTCTACTTCGCCCGCCCCGACAGCAAGATCTTCGGGCGCTGGGTGCAGGAGAGCCGCGACCAGATGGGCCGCCAACTGGCGCGCGAGTCCGGCGTCGCCGCGGATGTCGTCGTCCCTGTTCCCGACTCCGGCGTGACCGCGGCTCTGGGCTACGCAGAAGATGCGCGGCTGGCGTTCCGCGTCGGCCTCATCCGCAACCACTACGTGGGCCGCACCTTCATCGAGCCTGAGCAGCGCGTGCGCGACTTCGGGGTTCGCCTGAAGCTCAATCCCGTGCGTAATCTTCTCGAAGACAAGAGGGTCGTCCTCATCGACGACTCCATTATCCGCGGAACGACCAGCAGGAAGATCGTGCGCATGGTGCGCGGCGCCGGCGCCAAGGAAGTGCATCTGCGCATCAGTTGCCCGCCCACCATCTCGCCCTGCTTTTACGGCGTCGATACGCCCAGCAAGCGCGACCTGATCGCGGCGAACAAGTCCGTCGAAGAGATTCGCCAGTTCATCGAGGCCGATTCGCTGGCCTACTTATCCCTCGAAGGCCTTCTCAGAAGCTGCGAAACCAGGGATAAAACCGGCTATTGCACCGCCTGTTACACCGGGAACTATCCCACGCAATGGGTCGATGTGGACGAAATCCTTCCCGCCGTTGCAACCGTCTGACGAAGCCACCAGACTCTGCGCCCCGGCCGAAGTAAAATCAGTGCTGATCCCGCCCCCCTGTGCGGGGATGTCTGAGGTTGCGCATGACCCGGATGCGAGTGCTTTTTGGCGGCGCTGTTTTTCTCGCGTCGTTTCTACTGTTCCTTGTCGAGCCCATCGCGGCCAAGCAACTCCTGCCTGTCTTCGGCGGATCGGCCGCGGTGTGGATCACCTGTCTTGTGTTTTTCCAGACTGCGCTGCTGGTTGCTTATCTTTACGCCCATTGGCTGGCGCATCGTTCGCACTGGATTCTGCACTTTGCCCTTCTGTTGCTCGCCGCCGCGGCCGCAATTGCCTGGGCCACGCAGACCGTTGATCCGGGCCGCGCAGCGCAGCATCCCGTCTCCGCAATTTTTGCCGCGCTCGGCCTTTCCATCGGTCTGCCGTTTCTGATGCTCGGCGCAACCAGTCCGCTGCTGCAGGTGTGGCTGGCGCGGATTGAGACGCGCGGCATTCCCTATCGCCTCTTCGCGCTTTCCAACCTGGCTTCCCTGCTTGCTCTTGCGCTTTACCCGACCGTCATCGAGCCGCACATCACGTTGCAGGCCCAGCGGCTGATCTGGTGCTGCGGGTTCGCCGCGTTCGCGCTCGTCTCGGCAATTCTCACCTGGCGAACCAGCACGGCCTCAAGTGCCCGCGCACCGTCGAAAGCGGGAGACGAGTCCGCGATAACTCCAGCGCCGGCCGTGCATAAGTTGCTTTGGGTGCTGTTACCCATGGGCGCGGCCATGCAGTTAGCGGCCGTTACCAGTTATCTAACTCAGAACATAGCCGCCATTCCGCTGCTGTGGATTCTTCCGCTCGCTGTCTATCTGATCACGCTGATCCTTGCCTTTCAGTTTCCCCGGCTTCTGCCTCGGGGCATCATCGTCCGCTTCCTGGTGGTGATGCTTGCCGGGCTTGGATACATGCTCTCCCAGGTTGACGTATCGGTGCCGCTGCGCATCGGGCTCTCGTTCTTCCTCATCGAGGTCTTTTTCGCTTGCCTGTTTTGCCACACCGAGGCCTACACGCTGCGCCCAAAGCGAACCTCGGAATCCACTCTTTTTTATCTCCTCTTTGCCGCCGGGGGCGCGCTCGGCGCCTTCCTCATCGGCATAGCATCGCCGCTTCTGTTTTCGTTCAATTACGATTTGGCGCTGACGTTCTTCATCACCGCGCTGCTCGCGCTCGCGGTTACCTGGTCTGGCGGCTGGGCACAGCGCCTGCTGTGGACCACCGCCAGCATTCTTCTGCTGGTGCTGGTCTTGATGCTGCATGTGGCTTACCAGCGCGACACGCCGCTGGCGGTGCGCAACTTCTATGGCAGCCTGCGCGTGCGGCAATCGCTCGCGGCCCACCCCGGCGCCACCCAGCGCACGCTTACCAACGGCACCATCCAGCACGGCACACAGATATTCACGGCCGAACTGCGCAGAACGCCCACCACCTACTACGCCGAGGATTCGGGTGTGGGCCTTGCCTTGCGCTTCTGCTGCCAGGGCCGGTCGCGCAACATCGGCGTCGTCGGGCTGGGCGTGGGGACCATCGCCGCATACGGCAAGACCGGCGACCGCATTCGTTTTTATGAAATCAATCCGGCCGTCACGCCAATTGCGCAGAATCTTTTTACGTATCTGCGCGAATCGGGCGCCGAGATCAGCATCGTGGAGGGCGACGCGCGCTCTTCGCTGGCCAAGGAGCAGGCGCAGAACTTCGAGGTCCTGGTTGTCGATGCGTTCTCCGGCGATGCGATACCGCTGCATCTGCTGACCGCACAGGCCGTCGAGCTCTACAAGCGCCACCTTGCGCCGGGCGGCATTCTGGCCTTTCACATCTCCAATCAGCACGTCGATCTGGAGCCGGAGATTGCGCTGCTGGCCAGGGATGCGGGCATGGATGTGCGGCGCGTGTCGAGCTTTGCCAACGAACAGCGCGGCGAGTTCACAGCCACCTGGATGCTGGCCACCGAGAATTCGAACTTCTTCACGCAGCCCGAAGTTGCAGAGCGAGCGAAACAGCCTGCTGAGGATTCCAGGGTGCGGCTCTGGAGCGACGATTACTCCAGCCTGCTGCCGCTGATCCGCTGGTAACCGGCGCCCTAAACGGG
>JARLGE010000018.1 GCA_031296215.1 Occallatibacter sp. | reverse complement strand
GCCCGGCAACAGGGCAGCTCTCTCCTCAGGGAGAATAGTTCCAACGGAGGCAAAACCATCAGAACTTTCTGGCTGCATAGTAGGAGCGGGGGGAGGGAGTGTCAAGAAGAAATCTTGCGTGAAATAAGTCATTTTATTTCATGCGCTTATGAGGGGTATTTTTGAGAGAGGGCAGAAAAAGTCTTCGCCGTCTATTCCCCTTTGTTTATCGTAGGTTTCCCGTCTTTTAGGGGTGTTTCTTCGGGTTTATGTCCTGTTTTCCACAGGCAAGCACCGCCGTTAACCCTTCGGATGCGGCTCGTCAACTGGTCTGCGCGTTTCGTCCCATTCTTCCCGCAAATCGATACGAATAAATTCCTCGTCGAAGAGCGAGGAGGCTGGTTTTCCTCTCATAATGCGGTACAAGGCCCTGCCGCCGCCGAGGAAGAATCCCAGCAGAAGCGCCGCGCTACCGCCCACGATTACGATGGCGGCGATGCCCATCAGTAGCTGGGCGGTCTTTTTCACTTCTGAGTTTGTAGGCTGCGGGATTGCGGTCAGGTCGGCTTCGTAGTGGACCATCTCAACCAACTTGTGGCTTTCTTCGGGAATGGCATCGCCGCTGACCAGAACAACGAGCGGTCCGCTGCGCCGCACCTCGAGTGAAGCCAGGTCGGAGTCCTGGAGGGGCTTGGGCCATGCAGGCTGGGCATTGCTGCCAGCCTGAATGTAGGCGCGAATCTTTGGTTCCTGTGCCTCAGCCATCTGCGGCGTTGGGTAATCGATGATGGTGAGCGTGGCAGATCCGGAGCGGAGCGAGTAATTTGCGGTGACAGTTTCGGCGCCGCGGTCGAAGCCTACGAGATCGGGCGGCAATACGCCGCCACCCGCGTAGCCTGCCGGTCCCTCGGCGTAGTGTGTGGTCTGCCCGTCGAGTGAGGCCTGGGGCAGGTTGGCCAGGATGGGCGGCATCAGCGCTTTCGTTCCAGGCGGATTGGATACGTGCTTGGCAAGCTCGCGCATTTCTGCGGCGGACATGGGCCCAATGTGCGAGAACGTTGCATCCACCACCGTGTTGCCCTTCCAGAAGAGCACGCGATTGTGGTTCGAGGTTGCGCCCGTACCGATGTCTTCCTTGGCCCAGCCATTCTGGCGGTAGAAGGAGTAGGCACCGTAAGCGCCGCTGGCGTCTTGAAAGCGGAGAGCGCGGACGCTGAGGGTTTCACCGTCGCGCTTGTAGGTGACGGAGGCGCCAGTGGTGTAGCTGTACTCCTTGAGTGCGGCGGCGTTGGCAGGGTCGGCCTGGTCGGCATTGGCCAGAGATTTGACTGGCTCGTCTGCAACCCATCCGTTCAGGGCTTCAGGCAGCAGGGCTTTAGGGGACGGCGGCAGCACGACAGGCGTTACAGCCTCTTTGGCAGCGGGCTTGTTGCCTGGTGCAGTCTGCGCATCGGCAGAGCCCGCGCTCCCAGCCAGCAGGGCCGAGCAAACCAGAATGGAAATCCAACGCATGAATTGTGCTCCGTCTTCAGGACACTTCGACTTGAGGAGGTGTCCTCTTCAAGGGTACACGTAACCACCCCACGGGCATGGACCCGTCCGTGGGGACCCCGGCAGGTCTACCTTGGCGCACACACCCGCGCGCCCCTCTTCTTCTTTGACACTGCGGAAGGTGGAAAGGTTCCTGCGCTCAGGTTTGGTCGGCGGTTTGGTCGACGTTCCAGGGCGTGAGGCGGGGCAGCCAGCGGGGGACATTGCGCTTGTAGCGCGGATACTCCTCAGGATAGCGGCGGGCGAGCGACGGCTCCTCGTGCAGGCGAATGAAGAGATTGAGGCCTAGGAAGACCAGCAGCATTTCTACGGCCAGGCCCCGGCTCCAGAAGAGAATCGCCTCGCCGGCCAGCGTCACCATCACGCCCACGTACATAGGGTTGCGCACGTAGCGATAAAAGCCGCTCACCACCAAATGTTCAGGAGGCGCGATCGGCATCAGCGTTCCATGACCGACATAGATGAAGCGCCGAATCGACTCCAGTCCCGGCGCGAGGCCGGCAAAGATGAGCGCAGCGGCAAGCAGCGTCAGCCCCAGCGGCTCAGCAGCGGGAATGCGGAAGCGCGTAATCCACAGCGGTAACCACAGGAGCACAATTCCTGGGCCACCGAAGGCGGTGAACAGGATGGAGACGGCGATATTGTGGCGCAGCGACGCCATGGTCAGGCAATCTCGAGTGGTCCGTTCGTGGCTGCCGGTGGTGGGGGGTAGAGTATGTCTCCCAACTCCCGGTAACGGCCGCCGTAGAAGATGAGTGCGTATTCGCGTATTCCGGTACTCACTGGTCCTCCAAGACAGATGCCGGCCAGCAGCAGGAAGCCGAAGGCAAGCAGGCCGAAGAAGCCTTGGAGGAGAACGCCGACAAGCGCAGAGGCACCTGTTGCATTCGCGAAGGTGGAGTGGATACCGAATTCAATTGCCGCCACGGAACCGGCGACCATGAGCCCTGGAATCAGCAGCACCATAAACAGACCGACAACGGCCATGATTGGCAAAGCCACACGCAGCAGCGCGTAGACGAAAAATTGCTTTCTCTCTGCGTTGATGTGGGCCCACGCCTGATTCCACGCTTCGCCGGCCGTTGCGTCATCGAGAGCGATATGCGGCAACATGCAATCGCGCAAAACAATATCAGCCAAAACTGCGGCCAGCATCAGCAGAAGGACGATCGGAATCAGGGGCAGCACAAGAGAAAGCAGCAACCCGATATTGAGCGGGTTGCCCTGTTGCGTTTCTTGATAGAGGCGCATAAATCCCGCGAAGAACGGAATTGCGAGCAGCGCCACCACTAGTAGAAAGCAGAAGGCCACGACCAAGTTCAGCCAGAAAAAACGCATCGCCTGCGCGCGGTAAATCTCCCAGCCGGGCCGAATCTCTTTTGTGTTGTGGATGAGGCAATGGAAGTAAGCGAACCGCAGCCGCGTGACGAGATAGAAAATGAAAACCGACACAACAATCAACAACAGCACGGCTGCCGCAATGGCCGCGATCCAAACCGGCGCGATGTTAAACGGCGATGAGAGGGGAGGGAGATTCCCGGACGGCGTACCGTGGTGCGATGAGGAGTTGAAATTGCTGCCGAGCCCTTCCGTGATGATTGCGACCAGGCCGAGCTTCAGATAGGTTCCCCAACTGAAGGGTCTGAAGAGAAACTCTTTCGTGCGTTGAATGGCAAACGAAACGGCATCGGCGGCGGAGATGGCGCGCATAGAGGTCCTTTCGGGGCAGAGCCAGCGTACCACGGAATTACGCAGAATCTATGCGCGAAGTTCCGGGGACCGATGCTGAATTGTCGCCCACCAGGCGTCAAACGCAGCCAGAGCCCGTTCGCACACGATGCGATGGCGCTCCTTCTTGTCGCGGATCTTCTTGCGCAGTTCTTCTTCGAGAGGCTCCAGCAGGTCGAAGGTGACATTGGCCGGTTGAAAGTTCTTCGGGTCGGCGTGGGTGATGTAGTGGACCAGCGAGCCGAGCGCTGTTGCGCGGGGAATGTGCGTGGGCCCTTCGCCGCGCAACAGCGCTGCTGCGTAGATGCCGGCGAGCAATCCTGTGGCGATGGATTCGGTGTAGCCTTCGACGCCGGAGAGTTGGCCTGCGAAAAGGAGCTTCTGCTCTCCTGTCTTCAGCCGCAGGGTCTGGTCAAGCAAGACGGGCGCGCAGATGTAGGTATTGCGGTGAATCTGGCCGTAGCGGAGGAAGCGTGCATTCTCAAGGCCGGGAATCAGACGCAGGACGCGGGCCTGCTCGCCAAACTTCAAATGGTTCTGGAAGCCGACGAGGTTGTAGCTGTCGGCGCGGAGATTTTCCTTGCGCAGTTGCACGACGGCCCAGGGCGTTTTGCCGGTGCGGGGATCGCGCAGGCCTACGGGCTTCATGGGGCCGAAGCGCAGGGTGTCGCGACCGCGGCGAGCGAGCACTTCAATGGGAAGGCAGCCCTCGAAGTAATCGAGCTTCTCCCACTCTTTGGCTTCGGCGGGTTCGGCGGCCAGCAGAGCGTCGAGGAAGCGGTCGAACTCTTCGCGATCCATGGGGCAGTTGATGTAGTCGGCGGTGCCTTTGTCCCAGCGCGCGGCCATGTAGACGCGATTCATGTCGATGGATTCGGCATCGACGATGGGGGAGATGGAGTCGTAAAAGGCCAAGTGGCCGGAGCCGGTGAGCCGCTCGATTTCGCGGCCTAGCGCGTCGGAGGTGAGCGGGCCAGTGGCGAGAATTGTGAGCGCGTAGGCCGGGTCGGGTTCGAGGCTGGTGACTTCTTCGCGGATGACGCGAATGGAGGGCTGGGCGGCGATTTCTTCGGAGATGAGCCGGGAAAACTCGACGCGATCGACAGCCAGCGCGTGGCCCGCGGGAACGGCCGTTGCATCCGCAAGGCGCAAGAGTGCCGAGCCGGCGCGGCGCATCTCCTGCTTGAGGAGCCAGGGCGCTGTGTTGGGCGACTCGCTTTTGAGCGAGTTGGAGCAGACCAGTTCGCCGAAGTCGGTGGTCTGG
>JARLGE010000169.1 GCA_031296215.1 Occallatibacter sp. | reverse complement strand
CCGGCGATGACGATGGAGGGCAGTTCGAGCGAGCCGTGAGCGGCAACGAAGCTCCACAGGGCGAGCGACATGCCGTACTGGTGGCAGGCCGCGCCGACGACTCCCAGCAGCATGCCGTTGGTGAACAGTGAGAAGAAGGTCAACAGCCCGAAGGTGATTCCGCCGGCGAAGCTGGCGAAGCACACCGAGAGGTTGTTGGTCATGATGCCGCTGGTGGCCGAGGGAGCGACGCTGACGATGGACTCGGTCCACATCTGGTGGCGCTCCATGGTGGCGATCATTTCCGGACCGACGAAGTGGCGCATGAACTCCGGCCGCGCCGTGGTGAGCACCGCGCCGAGCGCGCCGAAGGCCAGGGAGACGGCGAGCGCGGCGAGGACAAAGCCGATCTGACGCTGGAAGACACGCGGATACTCGTCGCGCAGGAACAGGAAGACGGCGCGCAGATTCGTCTTGCGGCCGGAGTAGATGATATGGTGAGCGCGAGCCAGCAATTGATTTACATGGACCGCATAGGTGCGTGAGGTTGCGTCCTGGCGCAGCACGGAGAGATCGGCCGCTACCTGGCGGTAGAGCAGGGCCATCTCCTGCAACTCGGCGCGGGAGAGCTGTCCGAGTCCGCTAGCGTCGGATTGAGCCAGCAGGGAAGCCAGCCGGTCCCAGTGGGGCCGGCGCTTCGCGATCCACTGGTTGGAGAGGATTTGAGCCATGGACCTGGGTAGGGACCTGCGTTCTGACCAGCTTAGCCAAGATCAGCTTAGCATCGACACCCCGGAACTGGTGGCCATCGAGATGGCGCTGGCCGGCATCGGCAGCCGCTTCATCGCGCTGCTGGTCGACTACCTGATCTGGGGCGCGGGGATGCTTCTGCTGGTGCTGGCGATCATCATCATTTTGCCCGCCATGCACACGTTCAACAAAATCTCGGCGCAGTGGGCCGAAGCCATTGTCATCTTTATCTTCTTTCTTTTGAACTGGGGCTACTTCACGCTGTTTGAAGCATTCTGGAACGGGCGCACGCCGGGCAAGCGGGTGGCGAAGATCCGCGTCATTCAGCGGTCGGGCCGGTCGATCGGGCTGCTGGAATCGATGGCGCGCAACCTGGTGCGCTATGTGGACCAGCTTCCATTCTTCTATGGCGTGGGCGTGATCGCCATGTTTGTGACGCGGCAGCATCAGCGGCTGGGCGATCTGGCCGCGGGCACGCTGGTGGTGAGGGACCGGGAGCCCGAGTCGCCGCTATGGGGCGACACCGGGTCGCGCACCTTTACGGCGCAGCTCTATGCCAAGGCACCTATCCCCGAGCCGCATACGGCGGTGACGCTGCCTGCGCTGGGCATCTCAAAACTTTCTTCTACCGATCTGGAGGTGCTGGAAGGCTTCTTTTCCCGGCGGCTGGACATGAGCCTGGAGACGCGCCATGCCCTCGGGCAACGCATCGCCGCCGCCATCCAGGCAAAGTCGGGGCTGGAGGCGCCTGCGGGGACCAGCGTGGAGACGTTTCTGGAAGCCACGGCGCGGCAACTTCGGGACCAGGCGCGGTTGCAATAGGGCACATTATTCAATTGGGCTTTTTTGATACGCATTCTGGGATATCCGGCACCACGCCGGGGCGGGGAGCCCGGCTGGCGCGGGACCCATGCACTGGATTTGGCGGGAACCTCGCCAGGGGCGGTCAAAGGCAGGGACCGGCGCCGATTCCGATGCCGATATTCCCTTTCCAGGAGAAGCAGTAAACAGGATATATATGCCGATCTATCTGATACTTACAGTGAGAAGTCGATGGCCCTCCCGACAGCTTGGCAGGTTGCTCCTTGATTCAAGTGAAGGTTGCACTTGACATTTCCCCCCTGTGAGGCATTAAATGTTTGGCGGCCCAGTGTAGGGGGTGTTGTGCTCAATCAACTTAAACGTTTGAGCAGAACCTTCCAGGAAGTGGAGAATTGCACTATTTTTCTTCCAAACCATGGAGAAATTGGGCAGGTTTCACCGCAGTGAAAGGTGGATTGGCTGGAGGGCGAGGGAGCGTGAAATCAAGCCTGCCAGACGATCCTGAGTCGACGAAAGAGCCGGAGCGGAATGAGGAGCAGACCGGCAGGAACGGCACGAAAAGAGAAACCCGCGGACCGGCATTCGATGCCGGAGGCCAAGCCCGAAGGAAAGAGATCGAGGGGGCCACAGAGACGGGGAGGGCAGACCGGCGATTGCCAGGTAAATTGATTTTCTTCTTGACAATCTTCGATTCGGTCCAATCAAATGGCTCGGTCGCAATTTCCGGCCAACGGGGTAAATCGATGTAGTTGGACAAAATCGGTTCCAAAGCGCGCAGCCTTCGCGGACCTGCCGTAGCAACGGGAGGTAAGCGAAGGATTCCAGGGCGATTGGGAGCGAGCGGGGCGAAGGGGAACAGACCAGAGCACCGGCCCAGGGTTCAAAGCTCATCGGTTCGACCAGCAGCCGGATTCCATTTCGACGGCATGACGCCGCAGGGATGGGAGGGCGACCGGAGAACCAATCATCAACAGCAGCAAACTTGAAAAGGAAGGTCACATGAGACAAGCGAGATACAGATTGTTACTCATGCCGCTCTTCTTCGTGTTGGCATGCGCGGGAGCATTTGCGCAGGCCAATTCAGAAGTTACCGGCATTGTCACAGACCAGACGGGAGCGGTGGTTTCGGGAGCGAAGATCGTCCTGACCGATCCGGGCACTGGCGAAGTGCACTCCACCACGAGCGGCGGCACCGGGTTGTACGACATCCCCGGCCTGAACCCGTTCAGCTACAACCTGAAGGTCTCGGCCAAGGGCTTCGAGACTTACCAGCAGAACGGCGTTGTGGTCAACGTGTCGGCGATCGCGCGCGTCGACGTCAAGCTCACCGTGGGCGCAGAAACGCAGACGGTAACCGTCGAGGCCGACGCCCTGGCGGTGCAATCCGACTCCAACGTAGTCAGCACCCTGATCAGCTCCGAACAGATCAGCGAAATCGCAACCGAGAACCGCAACTTCGCGGCTCTGGCGTCCCTGGGCCTGGGCGTAAGCTCGTCTCTTCCGGACTCCAACACGCCGACCTCGGTGGCGGCCAGCTTCACCATCAGCGTCAACGGCCTTCGCCAGAGCCACAACATCTGGCTGATCGACGGCGGCGAAGCAGATGACCGCGGCGGCGCGGGCGGCATGGACATTATGCCTTCGCAGGACGCCATCGCCGAGTTCACGATGATGACCTCGAACTATCCTCCGGACTACGGCATCTCCTCTGGCGCCACCATGAGCCTTTCGCTCAAGAGCGGCACGCAGAAGTTCCACGGGGAAGTGTTCGAGTTCAACCGCAACACGGACTACGACGCCAACCAGTACTTCAACAAGCTGTCGTCGCCGGCCACGGCTCGGACCTCGACGCACTACAACATCTTCGGCGGCAATATCGGCGGCCCGCTGTTCATTCCCAAGGTCTACAACGAAAACAAGCAGAAGACGTTCTTCTTCTGGAATGAAGAGTGGCGCAAGATTCTGTCGGGCGCAGGCACCAACGTGCAGAGCACCATCGATCCGGCAGATAAACCTTCAATGAGTTCCGACCTGAGCTACGTCGTGCCGTTGTTCTCGATCGATTCCAAGACCAATTTCGGTAACCAGCTGGTGGTTCCGAACATTCCAATGACGAACGCCTATTGGACCACGGGGCTTGGGCCTACCTATGGCAACCTGGCCAGTACCATGAATCCCACCACGGGCATGGCAGTGCAATCGATCACTTCGCAGAAAGATCCCAACCCGAACCTGGGTTGCTGGGTTGGATACCTTGATACCTGGGACCCGAAGCCGACGAATGACGTGCCGAGCCCGGCGTATGAACATTGCTTCACAGCAATGGGCGTCAGCGATCCTGCACATCTGGCAACGCAGGTGATTCCGCACGGACTGTTCGACAACAACGGCGTTCTGTACGATAACTCGCCGGTTTTCCCGAAGCCGAACACGAACAACGACAAGAACATTGCCAACAACTCGAACCCGATCGATGTCCGCGACGACGTGGTCCGCGTGGATCACAAGGTCAACGACAAGTGGCAGATCCTGGGCCACTACATGCACGACTCGGTCACGCAGGGTTACGCATTGCCTCACCTGGGCTGGCTGTGGGCGAGCTACAACACGATTACCTCGACCCTGTCCAACCCGTCCAATAGCGCAGCCCTCAAGCTGAGCGGCACCATCAATCCCAACCTGTTGATCGAAGCCAGCCTGAACTACGACGGCAACATCATCAACATCATCAACAGCTCCAACAGCAAACTGCCGGCCGGCTGGTCGGTGAACCCAGTGGCGCCCAGCTTCGCCATCACGCGGAATGCGCTACCCGGCATGGGTTATATCGGGCCCTACGGCGTCGCGGAAGACACGGGCTCCGATCCGTGGCACAACGCTGCTGAAGACTACGAGCCCAAGGTGGATATCTCTTACACCTCGGGCAAGCACGCCATGAAGTTCGGCTTCAGCTACAACCGCTACACCAAGAACCAACAACTGTTCGGCGACCAGCAGGGCGACTACAGCCCCAGCGGCACCACCAACGACAGCCTGATGGATCTCGCGCTGGGCCTGACCAGCGGTTACTCGCAATACCAGGCCACGCCGATCCGCCACTACGTCAACCAGACTCCCTCGGCTTACGCCATGGACAACTGGCACGTGACGCCGCGCCTCAGCCTGCAGCTCGGGCTGCGTTTTGACGCGCTGCCGCATGCCTGGGAGCGCAGCAACGATGTGTCCAACTTCAACCCCGCGGCCTACAACCCCACGGCTGTTCCGACCTGGAAGAACGATGGAACCATCGACACGACCAGCCCCGGAATTTCCACGGTCAACGCCGTCCAGTACTACCTGAACGGCATGGGCCTGGCCGGCGTGCAAGGCTTCCCGCACGGCCTTGTGGTGAACGACTACAAGACGCTTCAGCCTCGCGTGGGCTTCTCCGAGGACATCTTCGGCAACGGCAAAACCGTTCTCCGCGGCGGCTTCGGAACCTTCTTCGAGCGCATGCAGGGCAACGACATTTACAACGCCGCCACCAGCCCGCCGTTCGCCTACAACCTGGGCCTCGGCAACACCTACCTGAGCAACCCCGGAACCAGCTGGACATCGGGTAATGGGATCACCGGCTTCCCGGTCTTCGCAGCCGGCGTCACCAACCTGGCACAAAACTATCGTGCGCCTGCCGTGGCCCAGTTCTCCCTCGGCGTGCAGCATGAAATCAAGCCCTCGGTCATCTGGGTTGTGCAGTACGTTGGCAACCTGGCATGGCACCAGAACATCGAGAAAAACATCAACAACCTTCCGGCCACGGTGGGCTCAGTGAACCCGCTGACCGGAGCCGCAACGGGCGCAGGTATTGTCCCGGTTCAGTGCCTTGTGGGCGATAGCGGCAACCACAGCCCCTTCGGCGATGACTCGTCCTGCGGGCCGGGCCTTGGCAACTCCGTCGATGGCGTGCCGACGTTCCCAGGCGGGCTGAACCAGTTCCGCACCTTCCAGGGATACACGGGGATCACCCAGCAAGAAAACGACACCAACGGCAACTACACCGGATTCCAGACCGGACTCCGTCTGCAGAACAAGTGGGGCCTTAGCGGCGAGCTCGATTACACGTGGTCGCACGAGATCGATATCACCAGCTATGACCTGAGCGGCGTCAGCAATCCGTGGAACATCAAGTACGACAAGGGTTCCGGCGCGCTCGACCGGCGCCACATCCTGAACGCCAACTACGTCTACAAGCTGCCGTTCTTCTCGAAGGGCGCCGACCTTACCCACTCGATTCTGGGTGGATGGGAACTCGCCGGAACGTTCATCGACGAGACGGGCCTGATCGCAACCGTAAC
The DNA here is from genome assembly GCA_031296215.1 of Occallatibacter sp. Classification (GTDB taxonomy): domain Bacteria; phylum Acidobacteriota; class Terriglobia; order Terriglobales; family Acidobacteriaceae; genus Telmatobacter. Next base: position 7,509 of record JARLGE010000169.1, on the reverse strand, counting down.
CGGCGCCGGTGGTATTCTCGGCAGCAACAACGGCTACGATCCGGTTGGTTTGGGCGGCGGCTACACGGTTCGCCCCAACATCAGCGGGAAGATGTCCTACCCGAAGAAGTGGAATAGCTGGTTCGATACCACGAAGTTCTCCAACGTGGTTCCTGTGTGGCAAGGCGGCTCGAATCTGGGCTTCGGCAACACGGGCAAGGACGCTGTGGTTGGTCCCGGCCGCGTGAACTTCACCACTTCGCTCTACAAGTCATTCTCCGTGACCGAACGGGCGCACTTCGAACTGCGCTTCGAGTCGTTCAACACCTTCAACCACTCAGAGCCCAACGGCCTCAACACGGGCTATGCTCCGCAGGGCGGCGCATACGGCAACAACGCGCTGACCAAGGGCAACACGTTCGGCCAGGTAAGCAGTGCGTGGGACTCCCGCGTACTCGAACTGGGCGGCAAGTTCGTGTTCTAAGCTAACCCTTAACCGGGGCGCGGCAGGCAAACCCTGCCGCGCCCCTTTTCTTTTTGCGGCCAGGGATCGTCGAATAAAATTGAGCAGAGGACAACGTGAAACGGTTTGCGCTGTGGGGAATCGTTGTGGGGCTGGGCATGACGCCCTTGGGGCTGGCGCAGGCGGCCCAGGCGCCCAATCCCCAGCGGCAGGCGGCGCTGGCCCTGGAGCAGCAGGGCAGGAACGCCGAGGCCGAGGCCGCGTGGCGCGACTATCTGAAGGATCACGCGACGAGCGCGGAGGCCTATGCGCACCTGGGACTTCTTGAGGCGCGCCAGGAGCACTACCGGGAGGCCGTGCCGCTCTACCGCAAGGCGCTGGCGATGGGGCCGGACGTTGCGGGGTTGCGGCTGAACCTGGGACTGGCGCTGTTCAAGGACGGCGCTCTGAAGGAAGCAGTGCAGGAGTTCAGCGGACTGCGGAAGTCTGAGCCCGATAACCAGCAACTGAACACGTTGATCGGGATGGCGTATTACGGGCTGGCCGAATACAAGCTAGCGGTTCCTTTTTTGAAAGAGGCTGCGGCGCGCGACGCCGCAAGCCTGCCGCTGCGTCTGGCGCTGGCGCATAGCTGCCTGTGGAGCAAGCAGAACCAGTGCGTGCTGGATGTGTACAAGGAGATTCTGGCGCTGGACCCGGACTCGGCCGAGGCCGACATGCTGGCCGGCGAAGCGCTGGACGAGATGAAGGACAACGAGGGATCGACGAAGATGTTCCGCGCCGCCGTCAAGGCCAATCCCAAGGAGCCGAATGCGCACTTTGGCTTGGGGTATCTGCTGTGGACGCAGAAGCAATACCCTGAGGCGGCCAGCGAGTTCGAGGCCGAGCTTGCGAACGATCCGGATCACGTGCAGTCCCGGCTTTACCTGGCCGACACGGAGATTCAGATGAACCGGATGGAGGACGCACGGCCGCCGCTGGAGAGAGTGGAGAAGCAGAACCCCGGCATTGCGCTCGATCATCTGGACCTGGGCATCGTCTACACCGAGGCCGGGCGCACGAAGGATGCGCTGCGCGAACTGCTTGCGGCGGAGAAGCTGATGCCGGACGACGTGAACGTCCATTGGCGGCTGGGGAGGCTTTATCGCATTCTGGGCAAGCCGGGGGAGGCCAAGGCGGAGTTCGACAAGGCGGGCAAGCTGAACAAGGCGGCCGATGAGGACCTCTACAAGAAGATAGCCGCGGGCGCCGCTCGCCCGGCCCCGGCGCAGACGCCGCCGGCGCCGGCCGCGGAGAAATGAGGAACGGCTGCGGGCGCCGCGCAAGCGGAAGCCGCAGGGAATGGAGTGCACGGCTTCCGCATTCGCATCCAGGGAGGAACGGCGCAGGCGCAGCAGGACGTAAGGATGCTGGACTGGAATGCTGTGAAGGCGCCGATGGCGGGGAATTAGCCGGCGCTAGTTCAGGTGGGCTCTGGCTTCGATGGCTCTTTCCTGCGCGAGCAGGTCGGCCAGGGCCTTCTCCGGGCAGATGTGGCGCGACTCCAGCGCCTTGAGTTCCTGCTCGGTCTCGACGCAAGAGGCAATCGTCATGAAGCAATCGAGGCAGCGGGTGTTGTAACTGCCATTATCGTTCTGGGTGTGGTGATACATCGGGTCTCGAAGCTCCGGGCGATTCCAAGATGCTAGACGTTCTTTGCCTCTCCCGGCGTGACTCACATCACTTCACTTTGTGATTTGAAGGCAACGCAGGCCATTCTTTGCAGGAGGTTCGATTTACAGGCTTGTGTTCTGATTCGGATTGCGGCGCAGATGCCAGCAGGGGCTCTCACCGCCTTGAGGAAAGAGCGAGACGGAGCAGGGCACATCGCCGGTTCCGAGGTAGTCGTACTCGATCTTGTTGCCCTTCAGCGGAACGGACAGGAAGCGGTTGACGGTGACCGTGGAAGAGGGCGAACCGCGCAGCTTGTAGACGGCCCAGTCGCCGCCGTACAGGGCCACAAAGGCGGCGACCAGCACGACCCCCACGCGACGGAGCCAACGCTTCATTCCCACTCAACCTTCTTTCAATCTGGGCGATTCCTGCTTGAGCGCCACGCCGGTCAACTGCCTGCCGCGCGCCTCAGTCAGATAGTAGACCAGTTGGCCGGCGGCCTGGGTGTAGCTGAGGCCTTCGGCGCGAATGTTGGAGATGCAGTTGCGCTCGGCGTCAGTGCGTCCGGGGCGCGGCGCCCAGGTGATGTAGGCGCCCAGGGAGTCGGGGGAGCTGAGGCCGGGGCGCTCGCCGATGAGGACGACGGAGATTTGCGCGGTGAGCGCCAGGCCAATCTCGTCGCCGATGGCCACGCGCCCCTGCTCGACCACGCACAGCGGGGCAAGCCGCCAGCCGTCGAGTTGGGGCAGCAACTCTTCGATCAGCGGCGCGGCGTGACGCTCGACGGCCAGGGCGGACAGGCCGTCGGCGACGATCAGGGAGAGGGTTGCTTCCGCGTTCGATGGGCTCCCGGGAACCTGGGAATTGGCTCGCGCGGTAAGCAGTTTGCGGCTGGCTTCGTCGAGCCCGCGGCCGAGGTCGGGGCGCTGCAGATAAGTTGCGCGGTCGGGCGCTGCCGAGTGCAGGCGCAACACTTCCGCGCTTGTGATTTCGGTCAGGGTGCGAGCGAGCGATGCAGCTTCAAGCCTGCTATGAACCGCGTCGCGGGCCTGGGCGTGGCAGCGCTGGAAGTCGAGCAGGTCGCGGGTTTCAAGGCTTGCGCCGGTGCGGGCCAGGCCCACGCGCGCCGGGGTCAACGCACGCAGGCGCGCGGCCAGAGCTCGAGCTGGATCGCGCTGTGCGCCGCCACTCATGCGCTGAGCAGCCTTTCGGGATGGTCGGCGTCCGCCGCCAACTGACGGAAGCTCTCGCCGGCGAGCCAGGCCTCGAACTCCGGCGCGGCCTTGAGGCCCAGCACGCGGCGCAGGTAGAGAGCGTCGTGGAAGCTGGTGCTCTGGTAGTTGAGCATCACATCGTCGGCGCCAGGCACGCCCATGATGTAATTCACGCCCGCTACGCCAAGCAGCGTGAGCAGGGAGTCCATGTCGTCCTGGTCGGCCTCGGCGTGGTTGGTGTAGCAGACGTCGCAGCCCATGGGCAGGCCCAGCAGCTTGCCGCAGAAATGGTCTTCCAGGCCGGCGCGGGCAATCTGCTTGCCGTCGTAAAGATACTCCGGCCCGATGAAGCCGACCACCGTGTTGACCAGCATGGGCCGAAAGTGGCGGGCAACCGCGTAGGCGCGGGCTTCGAGGGTTTGCTGGTCAACATTGTGATGTGCGTTGGCGGAGAGCGCGGAGCCCTGGCCGGTTTCGAAGTACATGATGTTGTCGCCGATTTGTCCATCGGCGCAAACCGCGCCGCGATGCAACTCGCGGCCGGCCTGGTGGGCCTCTTCGAGCAGGGCAAGGGAGACTCCGAAACCGCGATTGGCGGCCTCGGTTCCGGCAATGGATTGAAACAACAGATCGACGGGCGCGCCGGCCTTGAGAGCGTCGATCTGCGTGGTGATGTGGGCCAGCACGCAGCTCTGCACGGGAATCTGAAAGCGCTGGCGCAACCCATCGATCATGCGCAAGAGGCGCGCGGTCACAGACGCATTGTCGCCGGCGGGATTGATGCCGATGACCGCGTCGCCAGAGCCGAGAAGCAGGCCATCGAGAATGGCCGCGGCAATGCCCGCTGGATCATCGGTAGGGTGGTTGGGCTGCAGCCGCGCGCTCAGCCGGCCGGGCAGTCCGACAGTGGTGCGGAAGCGTGTGACCACGCGAATCTTCCGCGCGGCGATGATCAGGTCCTGCACGCGCATCAGCTTGCTCACCGCGGCGGCCATCTCCGGCGTGATTCCGGGCGCGAGCGCCGCGATCCGCTCCGCAGTTGCCTGGCCAGAAAGCAGCCAGTTGCGCAGTTCGCCCACGGTGAACGAGCGGATGGGCGCGAAGGCTTCCGCATCGTGCGTGTCCACGATCAGCCGCGTAACTTCGTCGGCCTCATAGGGCACCACTTGCTCCGAGAGAAGATGTTCCAGCGGCAAATCGGCCAGCGCGTACTGCGCGGCCACGCGCTGCTCGGCCGACTCCGCCGCCACGCCCGCGAGCACATCGCCGCTGCGCAGAGGCGTGGCCTTGGCCAGCAGATCGCGCAGATCGGCGAAGGTGTAACGGGTGCTTCCGATGGCGTGGGCGAAGGTCATGCGCTTCAGACCAGCGTATCTGAATTTCTCTGGTTCGGGCCAGTTTTCGCGGAACCAACGCTTTATGCCCGATCGCAGTTTATCGAGCCGGAGGCGTCAGAAGTGCCGGCCGCGGCGCGCCCTCCGGAACAACCAGGCGTTGCGGGGCGCAACAGGCGCGGTTGAGTTTGGCCAGGTCGGCCTGCATCTTGCGGTCGCCGCGGAACGAGGCCAGTGTCGCAGCCAAAATGGAAGCGGCCGCGGCATCGGGCGGAGGCGTGATGCGGTAGTGCATCCACTTGCCTTCGCGGCGTGCTGTGACGATGCCGGCCCGGCGCAGGTAGGCCAGGTGACGGGAGATTTTGGGCTGGCCCTGGCCGAGAATTTCGACAAAGTAACAGACGCAGACCTCGCGGCCGGCCATCAGGTTGAGCAGGCGCAGGCGCGTGGAGTCGGCCAAAGCTGCAAAGATGCCGGCGAGGGGAACGGGTTTGGCGGGACTAGCCATGCATTTATTGTATACGGGTTGACAAATATGAGCGTGCTGTATACATTTGCTTAAGCGAATGTGAGGCGCTGGTCATGGAATCAGTTCAATTGACGGATACGAAAACGGCGGTCAGGGAAAAGTACGGAGCGGCGGCGCGGCAGGTGCGGGAGAGCGGCAGCGCGGCCTGCTGCGACAAGGGGCTGAGCTGCTGCGACCCGATCACCACCAACCTTTACGACGAAGCCGAGAAGAGCGGACTGCCGGCCAGCGCGGTGCTGGCTTCGCTGGGCTGCGGCAATCCCACGGCGCTGATCGAGCTGAAGCCGGGCGAGACGGTGCTCGACCTTGGCTCGGGAGGCGGCATCGACGTGCTGCTCTCCGCCAAACGGGTGGGGCCGACGGGGAAGGCCTACGGCCTGGACATGACCGACGACATGCTGGCCCTGGCGCGCGAAAACCAGCGCCAGGCGGGGGTCGAGAACGTCGAGTTTCTGAAGGGCGAGATCGAAAACATTCCCTTGCCGGATGCGTCGGTGGACGTGGTGATCTCGAACTGCGTGATCAATCTCTCGGCGGACAAGGGACGCGTGCTGCGGGAGGCGTTCCGGGTGCTGAAGCCGGGCGGGCGGTTTGCCGTCTCCGATGTGGTGGTGCGCGGCGAGGTCGACGACCAGGTGCGCCGGAGCATGCTGCTGTGGGTGGGCTGCATCGCCGGAGCGATGGAAGAGGGCGAGTACGGAGCGAAGCTGGCGGAGGCGGGGTTCAGCAAGATCTCGATCGAGCCCACGCGGGTGTACTCCATTGAAGATGCGCGCCACTTTCTTGTTGCCGCGGGGATCGATGTGGATCGGATCGCGCCGCTGGTGGAAGGCAAATTCATGAGCGCGTTTATCCGCGCCACCAAGCCCGCCGGCGAGTGCTGCGCGCCGGGCTGTTGCGGAAACTAGAGAGGCGAGTGGAATGCAAAAGCCCTACAACATACTTGTGCTGTGCACCGGCAACTCCGCGCGCAGCATACTGGGCGAGGCGCTATTCAACATGCTGGGCGCGGGGCGGTTCAAGGCTTACAGCGCGGGCAGCCATCCCACGGGCCGCGTGAATCCGTTTGCCATTGAGCAGATTCGCGCTCTTGGGGTACCGGTCGAGGGGCTGCGCAGCAAGAGCTGGGACGAGTTTGCCCAGCCGGACTCGCCGCAGATGGACTTCATCGTGACGGTGTGCGACAACGCGGCGGGCGAGGTGTGTCCGCTGTGGCCGGGTCAGCCAGTGACGGCGCACTGGGGCTTTCCCGATCCGGCCGCGGTCGACGGCACGGACGACCAGAAGCGCGCGGCCTTCGCGCAGACGCTGCGGCAGATTCGCAACCGCGTGCAACTGTTCCTGAGCCTGCCGCTGGAGACGCTGGACCGCATGGCCATCGAGAGCCGGATGCGTGCGATCGGTCGGGAAACGCTTTAGCCGTGCCAACCGGAATTCAGGGAACCCTCGATATAAGTCTCAATGCACGCCGGGTGTTCCCTCAGGGGCTAAAGCCCACTTTGATTTGCGCCACTTGTGGCACGGCTGAAGCCGTGCCCTTTCAAAATATCAACTTCCTTAGTAGGCCCTCTTCGTGAAGCTGAAGTTTTGAATGCGGCCGGCGTTGAGAATGAAGCCGGTGATCTTCTGGTTCGCGTCGCGGGTAAAGCGCAGTGTGCCGATGTCGCCGGTGAAGACGTCGCGCGTCGCCGGCTGCAGGGCGTCGGGCTTTTGCTTGAGGCGATTCAGAGTCAGCTTTCCATCTTCAATGGCGATGCGGTAGACGGGGTCGATCTCTTCGCTCACAAAGGCTCCGGCATAGGCGGGCAGCTCGGCGGCGGTGGGAACGAAGGGCGTGACGGCTTCGTGTACATCCGGCTTGTCTTCACCGAACGACGATTCCATGCGGCGCGATTTGCCGGCATCGGAAGCGACGAAGTGCAGGTCTATGTCGTTGCCCCAAGGAACATCGGCAACGTGGAAGTGATCCGGCGCGAACGGCTTCAGCTCATGGAATTCGTCGCGGCCGAATCCAATCTGCAGCTTGCCATCCTTCACCTGCACTTTCGCAAAACTGTCTCCGTCGCGGTTCCAGTACATTCCCGCGATGGCTTCCATCTGCGCCGCGGTCAGCGGCATCGGGGCCGATGTTGGGGCATCTGTTTTTGCAGGCTCCTTCGACACTGCCGGCGCTGCGGCCTTGATTTCTTTGGCGAGAAAAATGTCCGCGACCTGGTTGACCAGCTCACCGGGGTCGGCCTCGGCAGCGTTGCAGAGCACCGAAACCCCGAAATGCTGCTCGGGAAAGCGCGTGATATCGGAGCGGTAGCCGGCGTCGGCGCCGCCGTGGCCCACGGT
>JARLGE010000168.1 GCA_031296215.1 Occallatibacter sp. | reverse complement strand
CAGACCATCGCCATCATCAACGAAGCCAACATCAATATCGAGACGGTGAACAACTTCCGCAGCCTGTTCGGCCTTCCCGCCAATCCGCCCCAGGTGATCATCGACGGCAACGATCCGGGCGTGGACGGAATGAACAATCCGGACGGCCCGAACGGCGCATCGGTGGAGGCTTACCTGGATGTGGAGTGGTCCGGCGCGGTGGCGCCGAAGGCTACCATCGACCTGGTGATTGCCGCGGACACGGCCCTCCAGAGCGGCCTCACGCTGGCCATGGAGCACGCCGTCTACGCCAACATTGCGCCGGTCATGAGCCTCAGCTTCGGGAATTGCGAATCGACCCTGGCATACTATGGCGAGAATACCTTTATCAACTCGCTTTGGGAGCAGGCGGCCGCGCAGGGAATTACGGTGATGGTTTCCACCGGCGACAGCGGCTCGGCCGGCTGCGACTCGAGCGGCGCGGAGTATGCGGTCGGTGGCCAGGCGGTGAACGGCTTTGCTTCAACGCCCTATAACGTCGCCGTGGGCGGCACAGACTTCTACTACGGCCCCTTGAGCGAAGGCCTGGTGGCCATGCAGGCCAAGGCTGCGAGTTACTGGAACACAGCGGCCAGCAACTCAACGCCGGCGGTCTCGATCAAGGGCGTCATCCCCGAACAGCCCTGGAACGGCAGCCAGTACGCGCCGACCCTGTCGTCTGTGTCGAACCCCTCCCCCACCGGCACCGACATCCAGGGCGGCAGCGGCGGATCCAGCATCATCTACACCACCAAGCCTGCCTGGCAAACCGGGTTCGGCGACACGGTGCGCGACCTGCCCGACGTCTCCCTGTTCGCCTCCGACGGCTGGAATGCAAGCTACTATCCGCTCTGCGCGGTCGACGGCGATTGCCTGCCGGTGTCAAGCGGCTCGGTGCAGGTCTCGGGCGTGGGCGGCACCTCGGCCTCGACGCCGGCCTTTGCCGGCATCATGGCGCTGGTCAACCAGTCTCAAACGCAGAAGCTGGGCTCACCGCAGAGGCAGGGCCAGGCGAACTTCGTCCTCTACCCGCTTTCCAAGCAGTTTCCGGCGGCGTTTCACGACGTAGCCAACGGCACCAACTCCGTGCCCTGCGAGCTTGGCACGCCGGCTTGCATCCAGGTGAGCAACCCGGTCACCATCACCGACCCGAATACTGGCGCATTGATAACCGAAGGCCAGATCGGCGCCGGGACGACGGCCGAATACAACGCCGTGGCTGGCTACGACGAGGCCAGCGGCCTGGGGACGATCGACGCCAACGTACTCATCAACAACTGGAACAAGGTGGCGTTTGCCTCCAGCACCACCACGCTGACGCCTTCTGAGACCAGCTTCCTGCACGGAACTCCGATCACCGTCTTCGGCGGCGTCACAGGCAGCGGCACGCCCACCGGCGACGTGGCCCTGATGACAGACAGCAGCGAGCCTTTGCAGCAGGGGCAGGGCATCTACACGCTTAGCGGCGGCACTTTCTCCGGCAGCATCGGCACATTGCCCGGCGGCACCTACAACATCTGGGGCATGTATGGCGGGGACACCAAGAATGCCGCAAGTTCGTCCACGCCGGTTCCCATCACCGTGAGCCCGGAGAACAGCGGCATTTTCTTCCAGATTTTTTCGCCCACTGCGACCTACACCGCGGCGTCCAACCCTGGGACAAGCGTGGACTACGGGACGCAGTTCAATCTGAGCGCCCTCGTCGCTCCCAGCTCGGCTACCTCGTGCCTCAACGGCACCGCTGCGTGCACGGGCTTCACGCACCCTACCGGAACGGTGCAGTTCAAAGATGGCTCGACAGCGATCAACACGGCGGTGATCAACGCCGAGGGTGACGCGGAGGTCAACGCGCCGTTTGCCGTGGGTGCGCACTCGGTGACGGCCAGCTACCTCGGCGACCAGAGTTACAACGCATCACCCGGCACATCCCCCATTCCCTTCACGGTGGTCAAGGACACGCCCACCATCAACCTGAACTCCTCGGTTGTGGATGGCAGCAACAATAACTTGGTCAACCTGAGCGGCCAGCCGACGGTGCTCACCGTGCAGATCGAGAACACGGCGCAGTTTAACTCCGGTTTGCCAGCTCCGGCATCGCCGCCGACGGGCAGCGTGACGCTGAGCAGTTCGCTGTCCGGGTTCTCAGGGGTCCAGGCTCTTCAGCCCGCAGTGGATGTCCCTCCCCCCAACGGCACCAACGCCGTGGAGGGCGTGGCCACCTACACGGTCCCTGCCGGGACGGCCCCGAACACCTATACCGTTTCGATCACCTACCCAGGAGACGCGAACTACAACAGCGTCTCGCAGAGCTACGGGATTCCCATTGAGAACCTCAGTCAGTACAACGGGCTGGCCTCCTCCCTGACGGCCACGATGGGCGCAGGCGCCATCTCGCCCACCACCAATATCACCATCTCGGGCACGGTGACCGGGCAATCCGGCCATCCGGCGCCCACCGGGACCGTCTACGTTTACTCATCCGGCGCCGGTCCCACCGGTATATACCTTCCCTCCGTCACCTCGGGAGACTCGGTTTCGTACAGGATTACGCTGAACAGCCAGTCGCTCATCCAGGGGTCGAACCAGATCACCGTCCAGTACCTCGGCGACGGTAACTACTTCCCCTCGGCGGTCGTGCTGAGTAATCCGCTCTCCAACCCGCTCTCCGACTTTACGCTGATTCCGGCGACGACGATGACCCCGCTGGCGCCGAACAGCAACGTCACCGTCAATGTGAACCTGTCCTCGATACGCGGCTTCAGCGGCGCGGTCAGCCTGACCTGCACACCTTCTTCGGTGGTGACGTGCACGATTCCCGCTTCGGAGACCCTGGCCAGCGGCGGCAGCGCCACGGCTGCGCTCAAGATCAGCGCCGCCTCCGGTGCGGCCAGCGGGAAATATAACGTGCTGGTCACGGCAACCGATTCCACCGGGAAGTACGTGCACACCACGGCGGTTCAGGCCGTAGTGGCCGTCTCGACTCCGGGCTTTGCACTGACCAACGGCGGCAACATCGCCGTGAACCCCGGCGCGACGACCGGCAACACTTCGACCATTACCGTGACACCGGCAGGAGGATTCACAGGGAACGTGAACCTGACTTGCGCGGTTACGCCGGCGGCTGCAACCAGCCCCGGAACCTGCACCGTTTCATCGCCGGTGGATATTACCGGGACCACGGCTGTTACGTCGACGTTGACCATCACGACAACCTCGACGACCACGCCGGGAACCTACACGGCGACGGTGACCGGCAAGGATCAGGCCACCGGCAAGATCACGGCGACCACGGTGGTGAATGTCACGGTCAACGCCCCCGGCATCTCGCTCAGCAACAGCGGACCGATCAGCTTCGTAGCTGGAACCGCCCCCGGCACCCCGCCGACGATCAGCGTGTCGCCGTTGGGCGGATTCACAGGGGAGGTGAATTTGACCTGCGCGGTTACGCCGGCGGCCGCAGTGAGCCCGGCAACATGCACCGTCACGACGCCGGTGGATATTACCGGGACCGCGGCTGTTCCGTCGACGTTGACCATCACAACAACCTCGACGACCACGCCGGGAACCTACACGGCGACGGTGACCGGCGCGGATGCGGCCACCGGCAAGCTGACCTCAAGCACTCCGGTGAGCGTCACTGTGCTTGGAGTTCCGGGCTTCGTGCTGACCAACAACGGACCGATCACCTTTGGCGCGAGTCTGACCGCGGGCAACACGGCAACGATCACGGTGACGCCGGTGAACGGCTTCACGGGATCGGTGGTGCTGACCTGCGCGGTGACCACGACGCCTTCCAGCCCGACCAGCCCGGCGACATGCTCGCTGGCATCCTCCGTGCTGACCGTCGCCACAACGTCGACCACCACCCCCGGCAGCTACTCGGTCACGGTGACCGGCACTTCGGGAACGATCACCGAGATCACGATGGTAAGCGTGACGGTGAATGCCAGCTATAGCGCGACGGCGGGGACGGTGACGCCGGCGTCGGTTGCGCCGGGAGCTTCAGCCACTTCGACCATCACGATCGCCTCGGGCGACGGCTATGCGGGAGCCTTGACAGTCTCCTGCGCGGAGACCTCCGGGCCATCGAATACGGCAGGAGATGCGCCGGTCTGCTCGGGCGGGACGGCCACGCTGAGTTCCGGAACGCAGAGCGCGCCGGCGACCGTCACGGTGACAACCACGGCGGCCAGCAGCGGCAGCGGCGAGCTGGTCTATCCGAAGGTGAACGGCAAGGGCGGCGGTTGGCTCGGGGCAGGCGGCGGTGCGGTGCTGGCCTTGCTGGTGTTCTTCGGGATTCCGGCGCGGCGGCGCAGTTGGCGCGCGATGCTGGGCGTGCTGATGCTGATGGCGGTGCTGGGCACCCTGTCGGCTTGCGGCGGTGGTGGGGGTGGCGGCGGTGGTGGTGGCGGCGGCGGGAACGCAGGAACAGCCGGGGGTAACTATGTCTTCACCGTGACCGCGACTGGGAATCCGGCCCAGAGCACGGGGAACACAACCACCTTCACCTTGACCGTGAACTAGGGCAGCTGAAGGCAGGTGCGGCACATTGGCCCTCCCCGCGGGGAGGGCCATTGTGTTTCTGGACCAATTGTGGTGAGGGGAAGCCGATTCGCGGGGAGTTACTTGCTCAGGCTGTCGAGCGCCAGGTTCAGGTCGAGGACGTTGACGCGCGGCTCGCCGAGCAGGCCGATCTGGCGGCCGGTGGTGTGCTCGTCGATCAACTGGCGGATGCGGTCTTCGCTCAGGCCGCGTGCCTTGGCCACGCGCGGGATCTGGAAGGCTGCGGCGTCGGGGGTGATGTCGGGATCGAGGCCGGAGCCGGAGGTGGTGACCAGGTCGATGGGAACGGGCTTGCCGGGGTTCTCCTGCTGCAGCTTGTCGATGGAGCCCTGGATGCGGTCCACGAGCGCCTTGTTGGATTGGGCCAGGTTGGAGCCGCCCGAGGAGGTGGCGTCGTAGCCGTTGCCCGCAGCCGAGGGGCGGGGATGGAAGTACTGGTCCGAGATGAAGCTTTGGGCCAGAAGCTCGGAACCGATGATCTGGCCGTCTTTCCTGCCGTCTTTGTAGACGAGGCTGCCGGCGGCCTTGTCGTGGAAGAGGGTGGCAGCGATGCCGGTCACCAGCAGCGGGTACCCGAGACCGACCAGGACGGTGGTCAGGATGGTGAAGCGGATCGAGGTTCCCCATATGGAATGTTTTGTCGAAATGGCGGAAAGGGCTGAAACGGGGGACGGAGTGGATGTGGAATGCACGGTGGATCTCCTTGATGCGTTGCCTCGGGGGTTTAGGCCCGGTTCTTCTCTTGTGTACGGGCTGAAGCTCGAACTTTTCAAAACTGCTTACGGCTTTTGTGGTTTCCCACCCTTCACAAAGAGCGTGAAAGATGGGGCACCCAAGTTTGGTGGTTTCCCAGGTCTCAAGATCGAGACCTGGGGCACCCGGCCGGCGGCCCTTACGCCAGATGCACGGCTACCAGAAACATGTCGATCGCCTTGATGCCGGCGAAGGGGATGAGGATGCCGCCTACACCGTAGATGAGCAGGTTGTTGCGCAGCAAAATGTCGGCTGCCTTGGGCTCGTACTTGACGCCCTTGAGGGCCAGCGGAATGAGCGCCACGATGATGACCGCGTTGAAGATGACGGCAGAGAGAATGGCCGACTGTGGCGAATGCAGGTACATGATGTTGAGCGCACCCAGCACCGGGAAGACGCCGGCGAACATGGCGGGAATGATGGCGAAGTATTTGGCCACATCGTTGGCGATGCTAAAGGTGGTGAGCGCACCCCGCGTCATCAGTAGTTGTTTTCCGATCTCAACGATCTCGATCAGCTTGGTGGGGTTAGAGTCGAGGTCGACCATGTTGCCGGCTTCCTTGGCCGCCTGGGTGCCGGAGTTCATGGCGACGCCCACGTCGGCCTGGGCCAGTGCGGGGGCGTCGTTGGTGCCGTCGCCGGTCATCGCCACCAGCTTGCCCTTGGCCTGCTCGCGCTTGATCAGGTCCATCTTGTCCTTGGGCTTGGCCTCGGCCAGGAAGTCGTCGACTCCGGCCTCGCGTGCAATCACGGCTGCGGTGAGCGGGTTGTCGCCGGTGATCATGATGGTGCGGATGCCCATGGCGCGCAGCCGCGCCAGCCGCTCCTTCAGGCCGCCCTTGACGATGTCCTTGAGGTGAATGACGCCCAGAGCGGTGGCGTTCTCGGCGACCACCAGTGGGGTGCCGCCCTGGCGGGCAACCTCTTCCACGTAGTCGCGGACCTTTTGCGGAAGTTGCGTGCCCTGCTCCTCGAGGAAGCGCGAAATTGCGTCGACCGAGCCCTTGCGGATGCGCGTGCCGGGAAGATTGACGCCGCTCATGCGGGTTTGTGCCGAGAAGGGAACGAACTCGGCGTGAATGCCGCCCAGATCGCGGCCGCGCAGGCCGTATTGTTCCTTGGCCAAAACAACAATGGACCGGCCCTCCGGGGTCTCGTCGCTCAGGGAAGACAGTTGCGCGGCGTTGGCAAGCCTTTCCTGGCTGACGTCCGGCGCGGCCAGGAACTCGGTGGCCTGGCGGTTGCCCAGGGTGATCGTCCCGGTCTTGTCCAGCAGCAGGGTGTTTACGTCGCCGGCGGCTTCCACGGCGCGCCCACTCATGGCCAGCACGTTGTACTGCACCAGCCGGTCCATGCCGGCGATGCCGATGGCCGAGAGCAGGCCGCCGATGGTGGTGGGGATCAGGCAGACCAGCAGCGAGACCAGCACGAAGATCGTCTGCGGGGCCTTGGAGTACATGGCGAAGGGCTGCAGGGTCGCGACGGCGAGCAGAAAGACGATGGTCAGCCCAGAGAGAAGAATCGAAAGCGCGATCTCGTTGGGCGTTTTCTGGCGGGTTGCGCCTTCCACCAGCGCGATCATGCGGTCGAGGAACGTCTCGCCGGGGTTGGAGGTGATCTTCACCTTGATCCAGTCCGACAGGACTTTCGTCCCTCCGGTGACGGCCGAGCGGTCGCCGCCGGTTTCGCGGATGACCGGGGCCGACTCACCGGTGATGGCCGACTCGTCCACCGAGGCCACACCTTCAATGACCTCGCCGTCGCCGGCGATGTACTTTCCGGCTGCAACGTAGATCACGTCTCCGGCGCGGAGCAGGCCACTGGCGACCTCTTCAAAGCCGCCGTCCGCGCTATAGCGCTGGGCGATGGTCTCGCCCTTGGCCTTGCGCAGCGTGTCCGCCTGGGCCTTGCCGCGGCCCTCGGCCATGGCTTCGGCAAAGTTGGCGAATAGCACTGTGAACCACAGCCAGAGGGTGATCTGGAGGTTGAAGGCGAAGCCGGCGCGGTGGTTCACGGTGTTGTCGATGAGCAGAATCGTCGTGAGCACGCTGCCCACTTCGACGACAAACATCACGGGGTTCTTGACCATGCCGCGAGGATCGAGCTTGCGCACCGAATCCAGCAGCGCCTGGCCCATGATTTCGGTATTCCAAAGAGATGTTTTCTCAGCCATGATGAGTCCGTTTCGTTCCGTTCGAATGCGTTTAGAAAACCTGCCCTGCCTTGAGCAGAAGGTGTTCGAGAATGGGGCCCAAGCTCAGCGCCGGGAAGAAGGTGAGAGCGCCAAGGATCAGAATGACGCCGATGAGCAACACGGTGAACAGCGACCCATCCACCGGGAAGGTTCCGGGCGAGGGCGGGACGCTCTTCTTCATCGCCAGGTTGCCGGCCAGTGCGAAGACGGGGATAGCCATGAGGAAGCGCCCGCCGAGCATCGCCCAGCCCATTGCCACGTCGTACCACCACAGCGTGGTTGGGTTCACGCTGGCGTTGAGCCCAGCAAAGGCCGATCCGTTGTTGCCCGTGGCCGACGTGAAGGCGTAAAGGATTTCGGTCAGCCCGTGGGGTCCCTGGTTCGAGAGCGCTGGCAGGCCGATGGTGGGCGAGAGCACGAAAACCGCGGTGAGGGTGAGGATGATAAGCGGGAAGATGAGCACGTAGAGCATGGACATCTTCACGTCGTAGGATTCGATCTTCTTGCCCAGATACTCCGGGGTGCGCCCGACCATGAGGCCGGCGATGAAGACCGAGAGCACGACAAATATGAGGATGCCGTACATGCCCGCACCCACCCCGCCGAACACCACTTCGCCAAGCATGATGTTGGTGAGCACCACCATGCCGCCGAGGGGGGTGAAGCTGTCGTGGACGCCGTTGACGGCGCCGCAGCTTGCGTCGGTGGTGATGGTGGCAAAGAGGGCCGACTCGGCGATACCGTTGCGGACTTCCTTACCTTCCATATTGCCGCCGGGCGCTGTCGCGGTGCGCGCCTGGGCTGCGCCGTGGATGAGCGGATGCGGCTGCGACTCGGCCCAGTAGATGGTGGTGAATCCGGCAGCGAATAGGATAAACATGGCGGCCAGCACGGCCCAGCCGTGGCCGGGTGAGCCGGTCATGCGGCCCAGCGTGTAGGTCAGCCCCGCTGGGATGATGAAGATGGAAAGGATTTGAAGGAAGTTGGAAACAGGGGTGGGGTTTTCATAAG
The DNA here is from genome assembly GCA_031296215.1 of Occallatibacter sp. GTDB lineage: Bacteria > Acidobacteriota > Terriglobia > Terriglobales > Acidobacteriaceae > Telmatobacter. The sequence goes on along the minus strand of JARLGE010000168.1, from coordinate 8,948 downwards.
GATGGGCGCTGTTCGCGTTGAAGAATCCGCCGCCGTTGGTGCCCAGCATCTTGATGGCCTCCTGCGAGGCGACGGGGCCCTGGCCGATGGTCTGTGTCTGTCCCTCGATCGTGTGCGCCGCGACGTAGGCGCTCAGGTTCTGCGGCACGCCCTGGGCGACCAGCAGCAATGCGTAAACGATCGACGCCGGGATGAGCACGTAAAGCAGGGAGCGCGTCGCGTCGACCCAGAAGTTGCCGATGGTGCCGGCGGTGGTGCGCTTGATGCCGCGGATCAAGGCGATGGCGGTTACAATGCCCACCGCGGCAGAAAAGAAGTTGTGCGTGGCCAGAGCCGCCATCTGTGTCAGATAGCTCATGGTGGTCTCGGGCGTATAGAACTGCCAGTTGGTGTTGGTGGTGAAGCTGGCGGCTGTATTCCAGGCTAGATCGGGGCCAACGCCGGCCAGGGCCTGCGGGTTCCAGGGCAGATGCGCCTGCAGGCGCTCGATGCCGTAGGTGGCCAGCATGCTTACCGCGGAGAAGCCGAGCATGGCGAAGGCGTACTCGCGCCAGTTCATCTCTTCTTTGGCGTTTACGCCGCAGAGCTTGTAGATGAGCCGTTCAAGAGGGCCTAGCACCGGGTCTAGCCAGGTGTGCTGGCCCTCAAACACACGGGCCAGATAAGCGCCTACGGGGCGAACCGTTGCCAGGAGGATGAGAGAGTAGAGAGCAAATTGCAACCAACCGTTGGCGGACATGTCAGAACTTCTCCGGGAAGAGCAGAGTGAGAGCCAGGTAACCCAGCAACAGGACAGAGAGAATCAGAGCGATGACGGTAATGACATCGATGTGCATTGGATTACCTCAGCTTCTGGCAGGCCTTGACGTAGAGAAAAGCCAGGGCAAAGAAAATAGCCGTAAACAACAGCATCACAAGATCTTGCATGGCGGGCCTCGCAGTTTCAGGTCGCGGCGCACCCGAGTCAATCCAGGATTGCCGCACCTGAATGATCTTGGCTCACTGCGGATTTTAGTCGTGAAAGGAATTTCTAAATAAAACGTAAGGGGCAATCCTCGCCGGGAAGAGGAACCGGGAGAAAGCCGGGAGAGTCCCCCAGAATCGCGAACCAGACTAGTAAACAGGCTGCGTTGCCAAGGCCGATCTCAGTCCACGTTGCCGCTCCATCCCTCGGGGACGAAGCGGTAGCCGACCCAGGGCTCGGTCTGGATGTACTGCTTGCCGGTTTCGGCTTCGAGCTTCTTGCGCACCTGCCCGACAAAGACGCGCAGGTACTCCGGCTGGTGGGCCGACTGGGCGCCCCACACGGAGGTGAGCAGGGCGCGATGGGTCATCACTTTGCCGGCGTTGCGGGCAAGATGAACCAGCAGGTCGAACTCCTTGGGGGTCAGGTGGATGGGCCGGCCCAGAACGGTGATGGAGTGGGCCGTGGCGTCGAGGACAAAGTCGCCCGCTTCGATGGCGGCGGCGGTGCGCTCCGGCGCGCGGCGCAAATGGGCGCGAACGCGGGCCAGCAGTTCCTGAATCCCGAATGGCTTGGTCACATAGTCGTCGGCGCCGGCGTCCAGAGCTTCCACCTTGGAGCGCTCGTGGTTGCGGACGGAGAGGACCAGGATAGGCGTGGTAGCTCGCACGCGGATGGCGCGAGTAACCTCGACGCCCGACAGACCCGGCATCATCAGGTCGGTGATGACCAAGTCGGGGGACCAGTCGCGGTAAAGCTGCAGTCCCTCCTCCGGGTCGTTGGCGATGCGGACGTCATAGCCCTGCGCGGAAAGAGCGGCGCGCAGCACCCGGGTGATCTGCGGTTCATCGTCGATGATCAGGATTCTTCCCGGCATTTCAGGTTCTTCTTTCCGTACTCCGTTCATCGGAAGATTACATCATCGGGCGACGCGGGTATGATTTCTGTGATGAAGATCATGAATGGACTCTCCGGCTCCTCGTGGATCTTCCACTGGTTCATGGCCACGCTTACATGGACAGGGACCACAGCTCTGCTGGTGTGGTCGGGAGCAAATTCGACCACCGCCGGTATGGTCTTTCTGGTCATGGTGGTTTGGTCTGCTGCCCAGGCTGGGCTATGGCCCTCGCTCTATGTCGCGGTCCTATGTGCAATCTCCTTCGATTACTTCTTCTTGCTTCCCTTTCATACGCTTCAGATTGCTGGCATTCAACAGTGGGTGGCTATGATCTCGTTCCTGGTTTGTTGCGGGGTTGCGGGACGGTTGGCCGAGCAGGCGCGGCGCCAGACTCGCCAGGCCGAACAGCGCCGCGAAGATGTGGAGCGGCTCTACGAGCTGAGCCAGGAGATGATGCTGCACGAGGATGCCGCTGGGCTGATCCACGACCTGCCGCGGCTCATCAACCGCATCTTCGCGCTCGACGCCGTGGTGCTCTACATCCGCGATCAGGACAGGTTCCATGCTTCCCCGCCCGAGATGCCGCAGAGCGTTCAGGCCAGCTTGCGGTCCATGACGCAGGGGCAGAGCCCGACAGTTTCTCTGGATTCGGGGTTCCAGGTCATGGCGCTGATGCTGGGGCTGCGGCCCGTGGGGGCTCTGGGCTGGCGGCCAGCGCTGCTGTCGCGCGAGGTGGCCGCGGCGGTGAGCGCGCAGGTGGCCATCGTGCTGGCGCGGTCGATGGCCCTTGAGGCGACGGCCCGGATTGAAGCGGCGCGCGAAGGGGAACGGCTGAGGGCGGCTCTGATCGACTCCCTGACCCACGAGCTGCGCACCCCTCTGACCTCCATCCGCGCCGCGGCCACGACGCTGCTGGAAGCTCGAGGATTGGACGAGGCCGGACGGCTGGACTTGGCGGCCATTGTGGACGAGGAGGCTTCGCGGCTGGACTCGCTGATCGGCGAGGCCCTGGAGATGGCCCAGATCGACGCCAACGTGGTCGAGGTACAAGCGGCGCCGCAGCACACGCGGGCCTTGCTGGACCAGGCGGTGGAAGAGTCGCGCAATGCGCTGGTGGGCCACCGGGTGATGATCGAAGTGGAGGACGACGATGAGCCCGCCTGGTTCGATGCGCACCTGTTGGGCCGGGTGTTGCGCCACTTGCTGGAGAACGCGGCGGGACACACACCAGCCGACAGCCGCGTCACGCTGAAGAGCTGGCGGTCCGGCGGCCACCTGGAGTTCTGCGTTGAAGACAACGGGCCGGGCGTCGATTCTCTCGATCTGCCGCTGATCTTCGAGAAGTTCTATCGCGGCAAGGGAGTGGCGCACAGGCGCAAGGGATCGGGAATGGGACTGGCCATTTCCCGCGCGATTCTGTTGATGCATGGCGGGGGGATCGAGGCGGCCAGCGTGCCGGGCAAGGGCGCCAACTTCCACTTCTGGGTGCCGCTGGTGGAGAAGGAGCCGGCCAGCGAGCAGGTGAGCAAGCTGGTTGGGGTGGGCGAACCGCCGCTGCAAACGGCAGGGACCCTATAGCCTGCATTTCTCACGACGAAATCGAAGCTCTGTTGCGCCGACCTCCTGGTCGGCTGTACTGGCGGCGTCCTCGCCGCCAGAGCAAAGCGTCGCATATCTATACCGTTTGCGCGCACCTTGACGGAGCAACCGGTGTCCAGTGTGGGTCGGGAGACCCACACTGCAGCCGGCCAGGAGGCCAGCGCTGCAAACTTGTTGACGCGCCTTTTGAGAAATGCGGATTCGGGCGGCCGGGGCTGGGTTACTCCGGCTCGGTGCTCCAGTCGCAGCGGATTTCGCGGCGCTCCGCGGAGCTTTCAGCGGCCCACTCCAGCAGGCGGGCCACGCGCCAGGCGGCCAGCGCGGGCACTGGGACATGGGACTTGCCCAGGAGGGCGTCGCGGACGCCGGCGTAGAAGAGCCGGTAGTCGCCGGGGATGGGCCGAACCGGCCGGCTAACCACGTCTCCGTCGACATCGACGTTCAGCGCGCCCCAGTCGTGCGGTGGCTCCCGGCCCCAAGGCTCGTCGGCAATGCGGGTAATCCTGCTCAGTGCAAGCTCCTGCCCGTCAAGGCCCCACTTCCAGTAGTTTCCCTTCGTTCCCCGCAGGTGAAAGCGGGGCCGGGGCAGCGTCGAGAGCACGTTGGCGGAAAGCGAGACGGTGAAGTCGGGATAGCACAGGAGCATGGTGAAGGAGTCGTTGGCGCCCTCGCCGTCGCGTTCGCGCTCGACCTCGGCGCTGACCGCCTGGGGCTTGCCGAACAGCGCCAGAGCCTGATCGGCGAGGTGGGTTCCGATGTCGAGCAGCAGGCCGCCCTGGGCTGGGTCCTGCTTCCAGGCGCGGGCACTGGGGACAGGCCGCCAGCGGTCGAAGGTAGACTCAAGATGGACAACACGGCCCACGGAATCTTCGCGTACAAGTTGATAAAGAGTCTGGAAGTCGCTGTCCCAGCGGCGGTTGTGAAATGGGATCAGGTGTGCGTTGCGAGCGGCGGCGAGCTCCATCAGCTGGGCAATCTCGGCCGAAGTGACGGCTGTTGGCTTGTCCACGACCACGCTTTTTCTGGCTTCGAGAGTCTGCCGGGCGGTTTCAAAATGGGTGGCGTTGGGTGTGGCCACGACGATCAGGCCGAGCGACGGGTCAGCAAGCATGGATTCGAGCGTCCGGTGTGTGGCGATGCCGGGATAGCGCTGGGCGGCGCTTTCGGTGCTGCGCTCCAGCACGGCGGCCAGTTTCAGACCATGGACAGAGGAGATGAGCGGAGCGTGGAAGACGCGCCCCGCCAAACCGAAGCCAACCAGACCTACTCGAATCATGGTTCTTCTCCCAGCTAGAGCGGTGTTAGCGGAGTTTGCGGTGTTAGCCGCGCTTCGCATGTGTTAGCGGCCTGTGGCGAACGTCCAATTCAATCAAAAACTTCGTTCGAGGGCTAAAGCCCACCCTTTATTTTCAGCCTCTTGTGGCACGACTAAAGTCGTGCCCTTGCAAATCTCAACTTTCACCACAGGCTGTTAGCGGTGCTAACCCCGCTGCCTTCGCGGACCTCGCGAACTCCGCCAACTCCGCTAGCACCGCTGACTCCGCTTTTCCCGGCTAGCCTTCGAGTTTATACCGGGTCTCGGCGAGGCGGTAGAGGCGGCGCCAGACGAGGCGGTTCATTGTGACTACCATCAGGGAAATGAGGATGGTGGCGAGCAGGATGATGGGAAAGCGGGCTTGATCGGTGGCGGCCTGGATTTGCGCGCCCAGGCCGATGGTTTGCAGCGTCTGGCCCTTCACCTGCGAGTACTCGGCCATGACGGAGGCGTTCCACGCGCCGCCAGAGGCGGTGACCATGCCGGTGATGAGGTAGGGGAAGATTCCGGGAAGGATGAGCTTGGTCCAGCGTTGCCAGCGGGTGAAGCGGTAGAGCGACGAGACCTCGCGCAGGTCGGAGGGGATGGACATGGCTCCGGCAATGACGTTAAAGAGGATGTACCACTGTGTGCCGAGCAGCATGAGGGCCATGGATCCGATGCCGAGGCCGCCCCCGACCTTGAGCAGCCCGATGAGCAGGACGGGGTAGAAGGCCGAGGCCGGCACCGAGGCCAGCACCTGGGCCAGGGGTTGAACGACGCGGGAGAGGCGGGCATTGAAGCCGATGGCCACGCCAACCGGAACCGTCCACAGGGCAGAGAGGAGCAGCGCGGCGTTGACGCGCAGGAAGGTTGCGCCGGCGCCTTCCAGCAGCAGCCGCAGGTCCGGCCAGGTGACGGTGCGGAGCATGAAGATGGCTTGCAGTGCCCCCCATGCGACCACGCACAGACCCGCGCCGGCCAGCGCCAGGAGCGCAGGGGAAGCTTTCGGGCTGGATTTCTCCACCTCGATAGGATGGACAATGCGGCACTCCTGGGTGCGGGAGAGGCGTCGGTAGATGGGTTCCTCGATGCGGTTCCAGATGCGGCCGGGCAGGGAGCTGAGCAGGCCGGAGCGGCGCAGCAGTTCGAGGATCGGCGAAGTCACGCGGTCGGCCGACTCGACCTGCTCGAATTTGAATTTGTCGCTCCAGGCGATCATGGGCCGCCAGACCAGTTGATCGGTGGCGACCACGATCAGGATCACTGCGCCGATGCCGCTGAGCAGGGCGCGCACGTCACCGGAATCGGTGGCCGACTGGATGTAGCTTCCCAGGCCCGGCAAACGAAAGCTGCGCGAACCCATGGTGATCGTCTCGCAGAGCATGAGAGCGAACCATCCGCCGGCGACGGAGACAATGGAGTTCCAAACCAGGCCGATGGCGGCGAAGGGCATCTCCAACTGCCAGAAGCGCTGCCAGGCGGAGTAGCGGTAGATCCGCGAGGCTTCGATCATCTCCCTGGGGATGGTCTTCAGGGAGGAATAGAAACTGAAGGCCAGGTTCCAGACTTGCCCTGTGAAGATGAGCAGGATGACGCCCATCTCAATGCCCAATTGATGGCCAGGAACCAGCGCCACCATGGCCAGCACTACCGGCGGCAGGAAGCTGAGGACTGGGATGGATTGGAGAATGTCGAGCACGGCGATCATCCAGGCCTCGACTCTGGGGTTGTAGGCGGCCGTGTAGCCATAAGCGATGGCGAACAGCAGGCTGAGCAAATAGGCGATGCTCATGCGCACGACGGAGTAGGAGGCGTAGAGCGGCAGCGCGCCGATGGAGTGGGAGATGGCCACCACAGGGACCGGCTTGCCCATCCAGTAGGCGCCGGTGCGGACGATGGAAAAGAAGATGGCCAGCGCGCAGGCGGCGATCCCCGAGTCGATGAGGACGGGCCAGGTGCGAACGGCGACCAGGGTGCGCGCCAGGGGGTGCTGAGGCTTCACTCGTCCTCCTCGGCGGCGGCGGCCTCTTCTTCCTGAGCGTCGGGCAGGATGAAGCGGCGGCGCCCGGCGTCATAGTCGAACAGTTCGGCGTAGCGTCCCCAGGTGACAGCGGTCTCCATCTGGTGCAGGCATTCCTCCTCGCTGAACTGCTCGTCGAGCATGTCCAGAAAGAAATCTTCCGGCACGGTGTGGTCGCTCTTGGATTCCAGAGCGCGGCGAATCTGCCTGAGCAGCAGCACATTGGCCAGGGCGGCGTCGCGGAACAGCTCCTTCTGGCGGAGAATCTCGGAGTTGGCAAACTCCGTGCCGCTCTCGGTGATGGCCGCGTCGCCTTCCTCGATCTTGAGAAAGCCGAGCAGTTGCGCGGCGTCCACAATGGGCAGCAGGTCGTCGATTTCGAAGGTCAGGTCGTCGGCCAGGCGGTAGATGTCGTCGCGCCCGCCCTTGTCGAGCAGCAATTCAAGAAGCCCGGCCATGCCGCCGGGGCGCGCGTGCGGCAGCATCTGGTAGTGCATCTGGCGCTGGTCGCGGACGCGTATTTGTTGCTCGGGAGCCTCGGCCGGGGCCACGTCGGGGCGGGTGAGCACCTTGTAGATGTAGTCGACCAGCTGGGTAAACGGTTCTGACTTGCGGTCGCGGGGCTGGGCCAACAAAACGCGGAAATCGGTGCGGATGTGGCCGGGGTTGCGCCCCAGCACGACGATGCGGTCGGCCAGCAGCACGGCTTCCTCGATGTTGTGCGTGACCAGGAAAATAGCCTTGGTAGGCATGGCCTTGTTGGCCCAGAGCTCGAGCAGCTCCGAGCGCAGGTTTTCGGCGGTCAGAACGTCGAGCGCGGAGAAGGGCTCGTCCATGAACAGGACTTCTGGTTCGACCACCAGGGCGCGCGCAAAGCCCACGCGTTGGCGCATCCCGCCCGAGAGTTCTTTGGGATAGGCGCCTTCAAAGCCGTCCAGGCCCACCGTGTCCAGCATCTTCATCGACCGCGCGCGGCGCTCCTCGGGGTTCACGCCGCGGGCCTGCAGAGGGGCCTCCACGTTTTCCAGCACAGTGAGCCACGGAAAGAGAGCGAAGCTCTGAAAAACGATGGAAACGTTGATCTCGGCGCCGGCGATGGGCTTCTCGTGCCAGTAGACCTGGCCGGCCGAGGGAGTGGACAGGCCGGTCAACATGCGCAGCATGGTCGATTTGCCTGAGCCGGAGGGGCCGAGCAGGGCAAGAATCTCACCCGGCACGATGGCCAGATCGGTGGCAGAGATCACCTGGATGCGATTCTGGCTGGGTTGGGCGTAGTACTTCTCGATCTTTTCGGCGCGAATGATGGGATCCGCGGCGCGAACGGCCGCTTCAGCGGGCGGATTCGAGGCCTGGTTGGGGATGCCGGTATCCTGCATGCATGGTTCTCCGGTTGATGTCCGCCTGGGGAAAGGTTTGGCCGGTCGTTGTTTTGCAGTATAGGTTTTGCGGGTTGCCGCCAGATGAATCGCCCTCTGGCGGGGGGATTTCAAGCAAGCTCGGGAATCGGTCTCTGGCCTCGGCCGGGCGGCGCGAGCGAACCGCCGCCCGCTCGGCATGTCAAACCGAGCGTATCATCGAAACAAGCGTCTTGTCAGGCATGAGCAACGTGGAAGCGAAGACGCCGGGCGAGATAGCGGAAACCGGGCAGCACGACGCCATCGGTCCTCCCCAGGATGTGTCCAGGTGAATATGCCGGAAAAACCTGCCCAACCCAAGGTACTGGTTGCCGACGACGAACGGGTCATCGCCGACACGCTGGCCATGATTCTGAACCAGAGCGGCTTTGAGGCCCGCGCCGTTTACTCCGGCGAGCGGGCGCTGGAGCTGGCTGCGGCCTTTGCGCCGGATATGCTCATCGCCGACGTGATCATGGCCGGTTTGAACGGGATCGACGCGGCCATCCGCATCCGAGCGCTGCTGCCGGGGATCAAGATTCTGCTGTTTTCCGGCCAAGCCGCCACCGCCGATCTGCTGGAGAAGGCGCGCGCCCAGGGCTACGAGTTCGAGATTCTGGCCAAGCCGGTGCACCCGCAGGATTTGCTGGACAAGCTGCGCGGATAGATCGGGGCGGCGCTGACCGCGGCAATGCTCCCTTAAGTTCCGTGTTACCGGCGCTGGGAGTCAATGTTCCTATCCCGACAAAGAGCTTTTCCGCGAATAGCGAGTTTTG
>JARLGE010000167.1 GCA_031296215.1 Occallatibacter sp. | reverse complement strand
GTGCCGAGCAGGGCGAGCAGCGCGTCGGGCAGGAAGCGGGAGTGGGGCAGGGTGAGCCACCAGGCGCGCAGCCAGGCGAGGCCGATGAAGCCGTAGCCGAGGAAGTGGCCGGATTTGCGGATGAAGTGGTGGATGACTTCCCAGTGGGCGTTGGAGATGGAACCGAAGAGAGCCTCGAAGATGCGGCGCAAGGGGCCGCTGGTGTGGTCGGAGCCGAAGCAATCGGTGGATTCGACCGCGATGACGGCGATGCCGATAACAACCGGCAGCCAGACGTAGATCCAATACCAGAGGCCGGCTCTGCGATTACTCGACATGATAGTTGGGGGCCTCGCGGGTGATGATCACGTCGTGGACGTGACTCTCGCGCAGGCCGGCCGATGATATGCGGACGAACTGGGCATTCTGCTGCAGGTCCGCAATGGAGCCGCAGCCGAGGTAACCCATTCCGGAGCGCAGGCCGCCAACCAACTGGTAGACCATGGACTCGAGCGGCCCGCGGTAGGGCACGCGGCCCTCGATGCCCTCGGGAACGAACTTGGCCAGGCGGTTCTGGCTGGCGCGCTCGCGCTGGACGACACCTTCGCTGCCCAGCTCGGCGCTGGCCAGGTCGGAGGTGGACTGGAAGTAGCGTTCACCTGACCCTTGGCTCATGGCTGTCAGCGACCCCATGCCGCGATAGCTCTTGAAGCTGCGGCCCTGGTAGAGGATGGTTTCGCCGGGGCTCTCGTCGACGCCGGCGAAGAGCGAGCCGATCATGACCGAGCTGGCGCCGGCGGCGATGGCCTTGGTGATTTCGCCGGAGTACTTGATGCCGCCGTCGGCGATGACGGGGATGCCGTGCTCGCGGGCGGCGCGGTAGGCTTCGGCGATGGCGGTGATCTGCGGCATGCCTGCGCCGGTGACCATGCGGGTGGTGCAGATGGAGCCCGGGCCGATGCCGACCTTGATGGCGTCGGCGCCGGCATCGATGAGCGCCAGCGCGCCCTCGTAGGTGGCGATGTTGCCGGCCAGCAGGCCGATCTGCGGGAAGCGCCTCTTGACTTCGCGCACGGCTTCGAGGACGCGGGTCGAGTGGCCGTGGGCCGAGTCGATGGCCAGAACGTCGACGCGAGCGCGAATCAGTTCCGCGGCGCGCTCCAAATAATCGCCCGTCGCGCCGATGGCTCCGCCGACCCTCAAGCGGCCCTGGCCGTCCTTGCTGGCGTTGGGGTATTTGAGCTTCTTCTGGATGTCCTTGACGGTGATGAGGCCCTTGAGTTCGTACTGATCGTTGACCACCAGCAGCTTTTCAATGCGGTGCTTGTGCAGGATCAGCTCGGCTTCTTCGAGGGTGGTGCCGACGGGGACGGTGATGAGGTTGGTCCTGGTCATCACGTCGCCGATGGGAATGTCGGTGCGGGTTTCAAAGCGCAGGTCGCGGTTGGTGAGGATGCCGACCAGCTTTTTGCCCTGGGTGACGGGGACGCCGGAGATCTTGTAGCGGCGCATGACTTCGAGGGCGTCGGCGATCATCTGGTCGGGGCCGATGGTGACGGGGTCGACGATCATGCCGCTCTCGGAGCGCTTGACCTTATCGATTTCGCCGGCCTGGTCGGCGATGGTCAGGTTGCGGTGGACGACGCCGATGCCGCCCTGCTGGGCCATGGCGATGGCCATGCGCGACTCGGTGACGGTGTCCATGGCGGAGGAGAGCAGCGGGGTGTTCAGGGTGATCTCGCGGGTGAGCTGGGTCTGGGTGCTGACCGTTGCGGGCACGGCGTCGCTGAGGGCGGGCACCAGCAACACATCATCGAAGGTAAGGGCTTCCGGCAGGTTTTTGGTCAACATGATAGTCTGACGCGCCTGGCGGGCCGGGGATTCGGGATCCCGGCGCGGCAGGCGCTTCACCCTATTGTAGCGGAGGGTTGCGGGAGGTTTGCCGTCGAGAGGCTTCAAGGCGGTGAATTCGGCGCTCTGATTTTGCCTGGGCTGCCGCGCGCGGCGTGCTGCCAGCCCGGAGGATGCCGGGAAGGGCGTGCACGGTGGAGATCGGCCGCTGACGCCACGTTTGACGATGTTGTTGCAGGGTGCGGGACTGGGGAAATGGGCGGCGAGCCCGGCGTGGGAGTTGGGGCCTTTCAAGGGCGGTTTTTCCTTCGCAAAGCCGGGGAAGAGCTTTCCGTAACTCCTTTGTTTTTTCCGATGGCGGTGAGACATTGCATGCTAGGGAGAAATGTAACCTGTTTGTTTTCAACATTAGTTGGAGGGTGAATTAGGTAACCCTTTTGTTATCAACGAAAGGGGAGGGGGGTGGGGTAAGCGCCTTGCGGGCGGGGTGAATTCGAGGGTGTTGAGAGGGCTGCTATCCGGCTTCCATGTCTGATGCCCCAAGGCCATTGTGCGCTGGGGAGCGGTAATGATCTGCAATGCGGGCAACGGGTCTTTGGGGGGGACCGAGTCAGGGGGTTTGGGAGAGGGCGGCGATGCGGGCGAGGACGTGCTCGCGGATGAAGTGGACGGTGGCGATCAACTCGCCAGCGGTCGGAGCCGCTTGTTGGTGGAGCAGGTCGTATCGATAGTCGACGGCGAAATCATTCAGTTCGGATAGAGCTATTGGCGTGGGAGGCAAGCACTCGCCCAGGTCTTGGAGAGCCGCGGCAAGGCGCATAAGGTTATGCGTCAGCTCAAACGAGGCTGAATGGGCAGAAATAAGGGCCTTCATCAACTTCTCGACAGCCTGTTGAGCGTGAAATTCAAGCACTGCGTCTGGAATCCCAGTCGCCCGCAGCGCGGTCTCATCCTCAGAGGCTTTGATCAGAAGAACCTGTGCCTGCGTGTACGGCCCGCTGCTCATAGGCCACCTGTCCATCCCGGAGAATGCGGTAATAGATCGAGTTGATTTCGCCGCGAAACCGGTTGGCAAACTCTTCGGTCGCCATTACCAGGTCGATGCTCATGGGTACTTCGCCCAGCTTACGCCGCAGAGCGCGGCGAATCTCGCCCAGTTCGTTCTCCGCGGAGTCAGGCATCAGCACAGCCATGTCCAGATCGCTATCCCACTTGGCCTCGCCACGCGGCCAGGAGCCGAAGAGAATCACGCGTGAGGGCTGCGCGACCTCGACAGCAAGCTGCACCGCACGATCGACCTTCTCCTGCGTCGGAGCAAGTTCCTCAAGGGCGGCGCGAACTTTTTCGTCGGTCAGCATGGTGGCCTCAGGGATAGTGTAGCCCGGTTCCGGGCTCAATCCACTACATCGGATAGTTTTGGGTTGGATTTGAGGCGGGGTGAACGTCGGCGAGTCGGGGTTTGTGCTCTCCCACCCATTTCCGCGAAGAGCGCGGAAATGGATGGGGCACCCGGCTCAACTTCCTTCCCGTCCGGGATTATAACGCCTTCGCTTCTGATGCTCCTCACACTCCCACCGGGAAGGGTTTGGGGCTGGATTCGTCGTCGGTGTTGGCGGCGCCGGTGCGCCAGCGCTCGAAGCGGCCTTGCAGCAGGCTCATGAGGCCGGTGTACCAGTAGCCGATGACGAAGAGAATCAGGAATGGAGCGGTGAAGTAGTTCTGGTTGCTGAAGGTGTAGAGGATGGCCACAAAGAAATAGAAGCCGATGAAGAGCTCGATCCACGGGGCAAGAACAAGCCGCTTGCGGTACTTGGCGGCCTGGGATTTTTCGCCCTTTTTGGCGACGCGGTACTTGGGGGTGCGGACAAAGGCGCTCTTCATGCCGAACAGAGCCTCCATCACCGCCTTGGTGTTGGTGACGGTGAGGCCGATGCCGAGAGCCATGAGGAAGGGCAAATAGAAGAAGGTCTTCATCCAGGTCTTGGGGAAGAGTTCGCGCTCGCTCATGACGTAGAACACCGCGATGGAGAAGGTGGAGGCGGTGAAGAGGGGGAAGTCGATGAGCAGCATCTGGAACCAGCCCTGGTAGAAGCGCACGATCATGGCCGGCATGAGCAGCGCGGACATGACGATCATCAGCGGATAGCTGAGGTTGGCGGTGAGGTGGTAGACGGCCTCGACCTTGATGTGGCGCGGGACGTTGGAGCGGAAGATCTGGGGCAGGACCTTGATGCTGGTCTGGATAAGTCCCTTGGCCCAGCGCGCCTGCTGGGTCTTGAAGGCGGTCATCTCAATGGGCAGCTCGGCGGGGCACTCGATGTGGGGCAGGTATTTGAACTTCCAGCCGGCGATCTGGGAGCGGTAGCTGAGGTCGGTGTCTTCGGTGAGGGTGTCGTGCTGCCAGCCGCCGCCGTCGGCGATGGCCTGGATGCGCCACATGCCGGCGGTGCCGTTGAAGTTGAAGAAGTCGCCGGAGCGGAAGCGGGCGCCGTGCTCGAGGACGAAGTGGCCGTCGAGCAGGATGGCCTCAATTTGAGTCAACATGCTGTAGTCGCGATTGAGGTGGGTCCAACGGGTCTGCACCATGCCGATGCCGGGCTCGGCAAAGTGGTGGACGACGTTCATGAGCCAGTCGTGCGGAGGGATAAAATCGGCGTCGAAGATGGCGACGAACTCGCCCTTGGCCACCTTGAGGCCGGCATCGAGGGCGCCGGCTTTGTATCCATAGCGATTGGTGCGGTGGATGTAGACGATTGGGTTGCCGAGCGCGGCGTAGCGGGCGACGATGTCGGCGGCCACCTGCTGGGTTTCGTCGGTGGAGTCGTCGAGGACCTGAATCTCGAGCTTGTCTTTGGGGTACTCCATGGCACAGACAGCTTCGATGAGGCGGTCGATGACGAACTGCTCGTTGAAGATGGGCAGTTGCACAGTGACGCGAGGCAGCTCGTCGAAGTGGCTGTCAGGATTAGGGTTGGCGTTCTTGCGGTATTTGAAGTAGAGGTAGCACATGGTGTAGCGGTGCACGCCGTAAATGGCCAGCACGATCATGACAGCGAAGTAGGGAATCAGCAGGGCCGCGTCAAAGAGGTTCCAGTGGTAGAGGCCCTTGAAGGTCTGATCGGTCTGCTGGAGGGTTTTGAGGTAGTGGCGCAGGCCGTTCTGCGGGGCCAGGGCGAACCAGGCGGCGAGCCGCGCAGGCAGGCCCGGAAGGTGCGTATGGAGCAGGCCGGCGATAGGATTCAGACGGTTCACAAGCGCGGCGAACAGGGCGAGCCTCCACGACCGGGATACCGATTATTGTATGCGATGGCGGGCTACCGCTGCCGGTTAGCCCTCCGCGAGAATCTGCGGGAATCTGCCGGGCGGTTCTACCCTCAAGCCAAGGATTCTGGTCCCGTACCAAGCCCCGAAATGCTTGCGGTCGCCGGTCACCAGAAAATCGGCCCTGGACAGGACTGCGGCAGCCAGGACGTGTTGATCTTTCTCCGGCAGCGCCGGCGGATTCTGCAGGACTGGCACCCTCTCGAATTGCAGAATGCGAACTTCGAGCAGGAACTGGCCAAGCCGAATCTGCTGCTCTGTGTAGGGCAGGTTTTGCTTGCATTCGGCCACAACGTAGTTTGAGGTGATCAACTCGACATTGGGAATCTGCCAGAGACGCGCCACCTTACTACCGTCTTTCCACGCGGCGGAGATCAAGACGTTAGCGTCAATGAAGAGCCGGAGGCCTTGCGCGTGGCTCATGCCGGCCAGCGCAGATGGTCAATCGAGTCCGGGTCGATTCCCATGGCTTCGACCCCTTTGCGCGCCTCCAAATAGTCGTCCCTGTCCATGGCGTTGTTCAGGAAGAACTCGGCCAGCCGCTCGGGCGTGTAGATCTCCACTTCCACGGGAGCGGTGATGGCGGGACGCATCAGAATGCCGTCCTCGCGCTCTTCGATGAGCATGGGGCTCCCCTCGTCCAGCTTGTAGCGCCTGCGCGTCTTGGCCGGAATCACGACCGTTCCGCGCTTGCCGATCACGACTGTCTGCATATCAGAATCTCCGAATTCCAGAATAGCAGAAATTCAGCTTATTGGGAGGGGGCCACCTTGAGCCTGGCCAGAATCGTGGGCCGTTCCGCGTCCAGAACCCGAATCGTATCCGTCTGGTCGAGGCCTGGAAACTTGCCTGCTGTCACGTAGCCGACCCGCTGCATGTAGCGGCCGAGCTTGGCGTCGAAGACGTACATGTTCACGGTGTAGCGGTGGGGGGCAAAGTGCGTTTCTCCGGCTTTGAAGTCCCAGACAAAATCCGCGGCAACCAGGGCCGGCGCTTTGGAGACATCAGGCAGGTTCCACAGCTTGTACTCGCTCTGGTTGGTTAGTTGCACCGTTGGCAGCAGGTTCACGAAGTCGCAACTCTGCTGTTCGAGGAGCGCGAGATGGGTGAGGGTGCCGCTGCCTCCGCCGGAAAAGGTAGCCGTGAAAAGGACCAGGTCGCGGCCGTCGAGTTTGCCCACAGCCCGCGCCCTGGGGTCCAGGCCGAAAACATATTCGTC
This sequence comes from Occallatibacter sp., assembly GCA_031296215.1. Classification (GTDB taxonomy): domain Bacteria; phylum Acidobacteriota; class Terriglobia; order Terriglobales; family Acidobacteriaceae; genus Telmatobacter. Next base: position 3,242 of record JARLGE010000167.1, on the reverse strand, counting down.
GCCGGGGGGCGTGTAGCAGTGCTCGGTCGCGCTGGCTCCGGGGCAGATGCGGGCCGGGGTGGTGGGCAAGCCATCGGCATTCAGCTTGCCGGGCAGGACGTGAAACTGGGCGCAGCAGGCTGACAGATTTGCGGAAACTGCCAGCACAATCGCCAGCCGACGGAGTCCCTCGTTCCAAGTCACTTAATCCTCCAGGCCTGCCTGCTGTGATTTCTTACTTCTGCACCGATTCGAACCTCATCAAAAGGCCAGCATGCAGATGATTTCCTGTCTGCATCATGTTAAGCCCATGCGCAACCCGAGGCGCAGGTGAAGATCGCGCAAATGGGTGGAGTCCGATCCGCATTTGCCCTTCCCCGCCCGTCTATCGTACTGTTTGTGGCAGTTGGAGATACCGTTATGTCTGTTGTTACTGCTTCTCCCATTGTGGCCGCCGCGGGCGGCAGTTTTCTGTTGGAGACGCGCAAGCCTGCCGAGGTGTTTACGCCGGAAGATCTGAACGAGGAACAGCGGCAGATAGCCGCGACGGCGGCGCAGTTTGCGCGCGACGAGATACTCCCCCGCGCCGAGGCCATCGAGGCCAAGCAACCGGGGGTCCTGCGCGCGGCCCTCGTAAAAGCTGCGGAACTGGGATTTACCTCGGTCGATATCCCCGAGGAGTACGGCGGGGTGGGCATGGACAAGGTTTCGTCCACGCTGATTACCGACCACATCTCGGTGCTGGCGAGCTTCTCGACGGCCTTTGGGGCGCAGGTGGGGATCGGAACGCTGCCGCTGGTCTGGTATGGGACCGAAGAGCAGAAGCAGCGCTACCTTCCCAAGCTGGCCGGGGGCGAGTGGATTGCGGCGTACTCGCTCTCCGAGGCGACATCCGGCTCGGACGCGATGAACGTGCGGACGCGGGCGACGCTGAGCGAGGACGGGGCCCACTACACGCTGAACGGCGAGAAGATGTGGACGACTAACTGCGGGATCGCCGACCTGTTTACGATCTTCGCGAAGATTGACGGCGAGAAGTTTTCGGCCTTTCTGGTGGAACGAAGTTCTCCGGGGCTTACGGTGGGCGCCGAAGAACACAAGCTGGGGATTCGTGGCTCGTCCACCTGCCCGCTGGTGCTCTCCGATTGCCGGATTCCCGCGGCCAACCTGCTGGGCGAGGCGGGCAAAGGCCACCACATCGCCTTCAACGTGCTCAACGTGGGGCGCTTCAAGCTGGGCGTGGCGTGCATCGGCGGGGCGCGTCACGCCGTGGCGGAGATGGTGCGCTACGCCAAGGAGCGAACGGCTTTCGGCAAACCCATTGCTGAGTTCGGACTGATTCAGCGGAAGATTTCTACCTCGGCAACGCGGCTCTATGCGGCCGAGAGCATGGCTTACCGGACGGCGGGGATGATCGACGCGGGCATGGCGCAGTTGAGCGCGGAGCTGGCAGCCTCGCCGCGCGAGGCGCAGCGGCGGATCGAGGAGTACGCGGTCGAATGCTCCATCCTGAAGGTTTACGGGTCGGAGATGCTGAGCCTGGTGGCCGACGAGCTGATCGCCACCATGGGCGGCTATGGGTACGTGGAGGATTATCCGGCGGAGCGCTACTACAGAGATGCGCGCATCAACCGGATCTTTGAAGGGACCAACGAGATCAACCGGCTGATCATTACCGGCTGGCTGATGAAGCGGGCGCTGAAAGGACAACTGCCGCTGCTGCCGGCGATGAAGAAAATCATGGACGAGGTGATGCAGCCGCCGTCGTTCGATTCAGACGGTGAAGAAGGCGAGCTGCTGGCGCGCGAGGCGGAGGTGCTGGCCGGCGCGAAGAAGATTGCGCTGTTTGCGGCGGGCGTGGCCAGCCAGCGATTCATGGCGGCGCTGGAGCAGGAGCAGGAGGTGATGGCCGACCTGGCCGACATGATTGCGCAGGTGTACGCGCTGGAGTCGGCGCTGCTGAGGGCGCGCAAGCTGGCAGGTCAGGGGTCAGGGGTCAGGGGTCAGGGATCAGCGGCCGGGGTTGCAGCCGCCATGACGGGGCTGCTGGCGGACGAGACGATGGCGCTGGCCGAGCAGGCAACGCGGCGGGTGCTGGCGGCCTGCGGCGAAGGCGATATGCTGCGCACGCAACTGGCGATTCTGCGGCGTCTGGCCAAGTTCACGCCGGGCGATGCGGTGGCGCTGAGCCGGGCCGTGGCGCGGCAGGCGATTCAACTGGAGCGGTATCCGGTGTAGGGAATAGGCAATAGGGAATAGGCAATAGGGGATAGATCGGTTGCTCGTCAGCATGACCTCACAGGTCTTGAGAGCGAGATCCCCTTCGACAGGCTCAGGGCAGGCTCTCGGCAAGCTCGGGACAGGCACTGGGGCACCCGGCCTCGGCAGGAGTTTTCCAGATGGCACGCGAGGAAAACGCGAAAACTGTTCCGCTCGGCTACCTAGCGACGAGCGTGGGGACGATGGGCTCGTGCGCGTATTTTGGATTTGTTTTTGTCGTCACGAAATATTCCTACGAACTGAACACGGTCTTCGGTCTGTGCTGCTCGGTGGTGCTGGCCATGGTGGGGCTCATCTTCATCGGGTTTGGCTACCAGTTCATTCGGGAAAGCCAGCCGGACGCCAAGCAGAGCGGCGAGCGATTCCTGATTCCGCTGCTCGAAAAGATTACCAAGCAAAACTTCGAGGCGAATGCGGAGGAGACAAGGAAGTTTGAAGTCAGCGCCTTCATTCCGGTGGTGACTTTGTTCCTGTCGTCGTGGGCATCGCTGGCCTATGGGATTGCGCGGATCGGTCCTTCCGCCTATGAGCATCCGGAGCGGCTCAGCTTCTGGCTGATGGTGAAGCACTATCTCTGGCAAGTTGTCGATATGGTTCCGCTGGTCGATGTGTGGAAGAACATCCACATCGAGGACCCAGTGGTTGAGCACAACCTTTGGCCGGGAATTCTGGTGGTCCTGTTTCGCCTGATCGTTCTTTATATTGTGCTTGCGGCCGCGGCCAGGCTGTTCGGGTTCGAGAAGAAGAAACAGGGCGGAGAATAATCGGATAGCGCGGGAACGAATCGCCGCGTGCTGTCCCGCCCTACGCAAGAGGATCCGGTTCCAGGCTCAACGCGCGTTACAATGCAAGAGAATCAGGGCCTTCGAGGTCTCCCACCCATTCGCGATGAAGCTGCGAATGGATGGGGCACCCAGCCTCGTGGCGGTTCAAAAGGGTGGGCCACCCGCCGGGTTGGGATTCGAGGTCTCCCACCCATTCGC
>JARLGE010000166.1 GCA_031296215.1 Occallatibacter sp. | reverse complement strand
ATCCGCTGCGCCGCCAACTGCATCGCCGGGCCCCCCTCCGCGGCAAGCGTAAGCACCGGCGGCGTCACCCCGCCGCGCAACTCATGCGCCTTATTGAGGTCGCGATCCGGCGAAAAAAGAAAAGCGTAGCCGGTAAGTTCAGCGGGCAGCAGCGACGCCGTGATCTCGCCCTGCTTTTGAAAGATCACATTGGAGAGTGCGCTGCGATCGACCGCCAGCGCCATGGCCGCGCGCAGATTGGCGTTCGCCAACGCCCCGGAGTCCGAGACCGTGAGTGCCAACAGCGAAACAGCCGGCGACGCAACCACCGTCAACCGCTGCTCATGCGCTTGGCGCATCTGCTCCACGGGCACGTCCACCAGGTCGGCATGGCCTACGCTGAGGTCGAGCCATTGGTCGCGGAGCGCTCGATGGAATTGGATCTCCACTCCATCCAGAAACGGCCGGCCTTGCCAGCAGTTGTCGTTGGCCGCAAGAGTCAACACGCCGTTGGAAAGCGATGCGAATTGAAACGGGCCGGTGCCGATGCTCCCCGGCGGGCTCGTGCTAGCCTCGGCGCTCACTAGAGCAATGCGGTAGTCATCGCCTGCAAGCAACTCGGGAAGATTGGGCAGCGCAGCGTCGCTGGTGAAAACAATCGAGGAGCCGACCGCATGCACCGCAGTCCATGGGCAGCCCGCGCCGCAGATCGCCGTAAGCGAAGCCACAACATTGGCCGAGTTGAACGGCGTCCCATCTTGAAAACGCACGCCTTGCCGCAGCTTGAACTGCCAGCGATGATTGTCGTTCTCCGACTTCCACTCCAGCGCGAGTGCCGGCGTTGCCGTTCCATCGGGGCCCATCGCAGTCAGCCCATCCAGCACCAATTGCCGCGCCAGGCCTCCAGGCCGCTGCCATGGGTCGCTTTCAGTCTCAACGCGCAGCGTACCCCCGTAGTGCGGCCGCGTACGCGCCGCACCGGGCAGCGCCAGCACGGCCAGCAGACAACTAATTGCAGTTTGCCGTAACACGGTCCACCTCGTACTGGTCTGTCTGGCCTTCGTTTGCCGTTTTGCGCACCACCGCGAACACGCTCTTGCCGTCGGGCACAGTCCACAGTGCGGTGACGGTTCCCTCCATGGCGAGCGGCGCGCTCACGGGGATGACTTCCAGTGCAGGCAACTCGTAGGCGCGCAGGCTGTCTTTCAACGCTTCGCCCGAGCCCGATGCAATGATCTGCGTCCCAGCCCCGCAGTCGGAGTGCAGTGCTGCGAAATCGCTACCCCAGTCGCGCGCGCCGGCAATGGGCTTGAGCATGCTCGATTCCGCAAGTTGCACTTTCCCGTCGATGCCGCCGATCAGCAAGCCGGCTCCATCCGGGCGTGGAAGCAACGCGGCTGAGTAAAACGGCGGCAGGTCCACGCCCATGCTCGGGGTAATCACGCCGGTAAAGTAGTTGCGGGAAGCGTTGTAGAAGGCCTTGATCGCCGCCGAGCTGCCAGTCGAGTCGGTCTCAGAGATCGGCCAAGGATCGTCGCTGTCCTGGCACCAGGCGGGCCACTGTCCGGAGGGATCATCGATTCCGAAATGCCCACTGCAAGTTATTCCACCACCAAACGCTTCGAATCCTCCTTCGTTGTGGACATCTGCCGGCAGGATGAATCCCCGCGGATCCCTTGCAAGAGCGCGCTTGGGTACGAACGCGACGCGTCTTGACTCTTTCCAGGCGGTGCCATTGCTTGCAAAAAAGAGCGCTATCGCCTCCGGCTCAACCATAGCCAGCCAACCGTTCGATTCGAGCACAGCCAGCACTGGTGCCTTCGAAATGAGGGCGACCTGTTTACGGAGCTGCAAAGCGCTCGACGCCTGTGCTGCTGCCTGCGTGCCAAGTTCCAGATGCACCATTGCCACGCGCGTCTCATTGCCTTCCACGACTTCAGCAACCCACAGGCGCTCGCGCAGGTTTTCGCTCAGCGTGATGCGAATGCAGTTGGCGCTCTCCGCGCCGGAGGCCTGCACGCCATGAGCCTTCAGGTCCTGTTCCAAAAGCCGCCGAATAACCGGGATCTCGTCGGTCGGGATTCTGGAGAGGTTGCGGATCGTAAGCTGCGCCTGCCCGGGCCCGAGAATTCCTGCAATCTGTTCCGCCAGCGCCGCAGCAGGCTGTTCCCATGGGCTGGGGACGGGCGCTGCGACCGCCGGTTGTCCGATCCACGCAGATGCGAGCAGTGCAACAAGGCAGAACCGTCTAATTGGCGTCATGATTCTTCGCATCTTTCGTTTGCGCGGATTATATCGTTTTGGGGTGGTTCGCGATGCGCGTGGGCCGGAGACTTCTGCTCCGGCCCATACGCATCGATCGCTCAGTGCCCGCTCCTCGGCGCGGGCTCGGCCTCGCTGTCCATCTCCTGCTTCACCACCGGGTTCTGGGCCATGCTCTTGAAGACATCGTTGGCGAAGAAGAACTTTCCGTCCGACGGCACCATCACCACCTGGATCTTGTCGGATAGCCGTTCGGCGATGATCTTGTTGATCAGCAGCGGCGACTTGTTCAGCAACTCCGCCTCGCTGGTCATGCGTTCCGCGTTGGCCTTGGCCATCAGCCGCACCCGGCCGGCCTCGGCGTCGGCCAACAGGTTGCGCCGCTCCAGTTCCGCCTTGCTGTCGATCACTTTTGCCTGCGCGTCGGCCTCCGCATTCTCGATGGTGGCTTCCTTCCGCGCTTCGGCCTCCAGCTTGCTCTGCTCAATCTGCTTCTGCTTGAGCGGCAGTGTGTACTGCATCGCGTCCGCCTCGCCCTTGGCCTCCACCACCTTCGACTGCGCCTCGCCCTCGGCCTCCTTCACCTTTTGCACGGCCTCGGCCTCGGCCTGCAATTCGGCTATCTTCACCTGCTTCTGCTGGATGTCGGTCACCACACCCATCTGGTCGTCCTCCTGCTCCTTCAGCAGCAGGCCTTCCAAGCCCTTGGCATACTGCTCCGGCAGTTGAATGTCGCTCAGCATCACCTCTTCCACCAGGATTCCGTCGGCGCCCAGCTTGTGCGTAATGATGTTCGCGGCGCGCGAGCGAACCTCTTCGCGCTTGGTTGAAAAGATCTCCCGCACCGTATACTCCGGCGCCAGTTCCCGCCAAGCGCTGGCCACCACCGGCGGCACCAGTTCCTTGTCCACCGGCTGCGGCATGTGCGCCTGCACGTTATCCAGCTTGTTCGGGTCCAGCCGATACCGCACCGTCACTGCCAACCCGATGTTGAGCCCCTCGCGCGACTGCACGCTGAGCCCGTTCTGCGCCGCACCGCCCTTCGCGCCCATCTCCGCCATGCCCGCCGTGAACAGGTGATCGCGCAGGTCGAACGTCTGAACGCTCTCGATCAGCGGCGTTATGAAATGCACGCCCGGAAAGAGTGTTCCCGGCAGCGTGCCGCGCACTTGGCTCACGCGCACCCCGCCCATGCCGCTGGGCACCACCACGATGCTCGAGGCAATCAACAGCGGCAGGCATGCCACCAGCACCAGCGCAACCGGCCCGCGCCATGCTATCCCCTCTGGCTCCGGCGCCTCCGTTTCTCCCGCGGCCTTGCGCCGCATCAGCTTCAGCCGAACCCACAATCCGTACAGTGGAATTCCCAGCGCGGCAGCCAGCAACAACACTCCCGCAAACGTCAACAGCAGCTTCAATGCGATCATTGTCCTTCTCCTCTTTGCCTGTTGCGCTCCCTGCGTTTGCACCCCAGCGACGACGACCCGTCGCTGGGGGCCCCGCGTTTCCTGGCGCCCGGCCAGGGAACGATCAGCAGCCGGACCAGTCCTCCGAACGTCAACTCCTCCAGCAGCAAGCCCGCCACCACCGGCAGCAGCGCTGCACCCAATCCATTCATCGCCTCAGTCAGCAGGTTCATGGTGTGGCTCCTTACCGCTGCGCCGTCAGAGCCGCAACTAGTGAGGTCTCTACGACTGCCTTCTGGGTGCCGCCGGCATCCGTCGCTGCCGATTCAACCGCAGCTGGCTCTGTTCCTGTTGCCGCCACCAGCGTCAGGGCAGGCTGCCCCGCAGGTGCGGCTGGATTTTGACCATTCCCAAACAGTTGCGCCGTCTCTTCGTTGCGCTCGCCCACCATTTGCACCGTGTCGCCTACGCCAACCAGTTCGTACAAATCTTCCAGGTCGGCCTTGGCCATGCGGATGCACCCATGCGAAGCGGCCTTGCCAATGGACTTCGGTTCATTTGTCCCGTGGATTCCGTACCCGTGCTTGCTCAGCCCCATCCAGCGCGTGCCCACCGGGTTGCCCGGTCCGGGGAGAACCGTCTTTCCATCGTGGTGATAGGTCGGGTTGGCCACGCGGCGCTCGATGGTGAAGGCGCCCGTGGGGCTCGGCGTCGAAGGCTTGCCCACCGCCACGCTATAGACCCTCTTCACCTGCCCGTCTTCCACCAGCGCCAGCTTGCGGTCTTCCAGGCTGACCACGATCACCCGTTTCGCGGCTGGTGCCACTGGAGCCTGCTGGGAATTCGCGCTCGTCGCGTCCTGCGCCAACGCCTGCGCCGCCAGAAATACCGCTGTCCCCGCCGCCAATGCCAACCTGCTGAACTTGAAAGCCGTCATCGCATCCCCTTTGCTTATCTGCCTGCGCCTAGACAAAGTGCAGGCGGATCGCCAATCACCAGCGATTGCAAACAAACGAGTTATGATGGGAATATCGAGGAAGAGCCGTGTCAGAACCGGCACACTGTGTGTGCGCTGACACGGGTTGAGCGCCATCCGGGGCGAGCACCACCGCTCTCCACCGCGCCTTTGCTGTGGGCTTCAGCTCATCCTGGATGGGAATTCAGGGGATAGGAGAAGCGGCCAGCCGATAAACGCGCCGCATCTTCCCCGGCCGGCAACAGCAGGAAAGAAAAAAGGCCCCGGTGACCGGGGCCTTTGTGCGTTCTGGTGGGAGGAACTCTAGTGCGTGGCGGGCGCCTTGGCGGCAGGCTTGGGAGCAGGCTTCACCGCGGAGCCGGCAGGAGCGGCCGCTTGCGCCGGCGGAGCCGGCACACCCGACTTCTGGTTGTAGGCCTCAACAACCACCTTGGTGATGTCGGTCGAGGGCAGCGCGAACAGGATGGGGTTCTGCTGCTGCGAGACGTCCAGAACCAGCGTGTATCCCTGTTGCTGCGCATAGGTGGCCAGCACGTCGTAGACCTTGGAAGCGAGCGTGCTGTACATCTCATTGGCTTCCTGGCCGCCTTCGGTGCGCAAATCCTCGGCATCGCGATCCAGCTTCTTCTTCTTCTCGTCGATGGTCCTTGCCTGTGCGGCGCGCGCAACGTCGCTCAGGCTGGCGCCCTGGGCCTGCAACTGCTTGGTCAGGTTCTCGATCTCGTCGTTCTGCGCCTTGAGCTGGCTTTCCTGCGGCTGGTACTTCTTCTTGAGGTCGGCGAAGTTCCGCTGCCCTTCGTTGGTCTGCGCCACGGCTACCTGGAAGGCGATGACTGCGATCTTTGCGGGTCCGTCGGGCGCTGCGGCGGTTGGCTGGGTTTGTGCGGCTGCGCCCAGGACCAGGCCCGAGGCCAGCAAGGTGGCGAGTGCAAGCGTGCGCTTCATGGGAATGGAGAACTCCTTCAGGTTCCTGGGCGGATCTTCTTCTGCGGCGGCCACGCACTCAGGCGAAACCTGACCCGTGCCTCCTGAGCAACCTCAAGGTCCTTGACCAGCCCAGTGACTCAACCGGAGAGAGCGAAGATGAGGAAAAGAAGCGAATGGAGACGTCAGCGGGAACAATATGGATTATAGGCGGTGCAAGGGGGGGTGCGTCAAACCCCGAAAGTGCGAACCCTTCGCCGAAACCGGACCTTCTGACCCTCCGATTCCGCACCCCGGCGCTCTGCCTCCATATGCGAAGCCTGCTCGCCTGGCTGCCCTGTTCGCTGCGCACACAGACCCCGCGTGCTGCGGAGCCTGTGCCTGCTTTCTCGCCAGAACCTCAGTGCGCTGCGGGAGCCTTGGGAGCGGTCTGCTGCGCGCCAGCCGGGGCTGGCGGTGCGGGCACGCCCGACTTGGCGTTGTAGGCATCAATGACCGCCTGGCTGATGTTGGCGGAGTCGGCGGCAAACATCACCGGAGTCTGTTGCTGGCCGGCGTCTAATACCACCGTGTAGCCCTGCTGTTTGGCATAACCGATCATCACGTCGTAGAACTTCTTTCCCACCTCGCCCAGCACCTGCTCCATCTCCTGGTTGCCGTCCGTGCGCAGATCCTCGGCCGAGCGCTGCAGCTTCTTCTTCTTGTCGTCGATGATCTTGGCGCGGCTGGCCTTGTCCGCATCGTTTAGCGTCGCCGCCTGGGCCTGCAGGTCTTTTTGCAATTTCTCGATCTCGTCGTTCAGGGCCTTCAGCTCCGCCGTCCGGGGCTCGAATTTCTTCTGTAGGTCGGCAAGGTCTCGTTGCCCCTCGTTGGTTCGTGCCACTGCCGCCTGGAAAGCAATGACGGCAGTCTTGCCTGCGGCAGCGGGCGTCGCGGTTTGGGCGGAGGCGGTCAGGGCAAGGCCCGAGGCCAGCATCAGTGCAATTGCAGAAATGCGATTCATGGAAATGGAGTACTCCTTCGGAATTCCTTCAGGCCGGGCTCGCCTGGGCGCGGAGCAAGCATTTGCTTCCTGAGCAGCCTTTACCGTCTTTTGGGGAGAACGCCGGGCCGGTTGGCCGGAGGCAGGAAAAGACGCGAACCGAGTCGTCAGCGGCAACACCCTGAATTATAGGAGTGCCGCGAGAGGACCGTCAAACGAGGCAACCACGCACGGAGGGGGAATCCGAGGCCGCGAATGCCATCGGAGGCGGATTCAGGGCAATGGCTCCTGGACCGTGATCGGCATAGGGGGAGCGGTAGGCCGCTCTCCCCTGCCACACCACCGGACAAGCGGGTCCGCATCCGGCGGTTCGAGGAGTTGAGGTCAACAGAGACGGGGGATGCCCAGTTGATCGGCCCAGCTTAGATCGAGGACTCCGTTCAGAGGTGTTCCGCTGTTGCGCCACAGGCGGCGCGTATTGCCTGCCACCAGAAGCGCAACCTCCGGCCTTGCACCCCTGGCCAGAAGCTCTCGATATGCGGTCGTGCCACGCCGCCATTGCTTGAGCTGGATGGCCCGCATCCGATGGCGTATCCATTGGTCCAGCTCGCGCCAGACCTTGGGGGTATCCGCCAGACGAAAATAAGCCTTCCACCCAAGCACATAAATGCGTAGCCGTTCCACCACCTGTTCGAGGCTGGCTCCGCCCGAGCGCCGGGTCAGTTTCCTCACCCGTGCCTTGAACGTCGCCTTCGCCTTGTCAGCCACTCGGCGTTTGATCTTGCCGCCTGCGGCCACCCAGAAGCTGTACACCAGGAACTTGCGCTGGAACACGCTGGCCACCGCGCTCTTGGCTTCATTCACCTTGAGACGCAAACGGCCATAGAGTTTCAGCAACAGGGCCATCACCCGCTTGCCCGCGCGGCGGCTGCGAACATATACATTCGCATCGTCGGCATAACGCACGAAGCAGTGGCCCCTTCGTTCCAACTCCTTGTCCACTTCGTCCAGCAGGACGTTGGCCAGCAGCGGAGACAGCGGACCGCCTTGCGGCGTTCCCTCGCTGCGTGCCATCAACACCCCGCCATCCATGATCCCGCTGGTCAGGTACGCCCGCACCAACCGGATGACTCCGGCGTCGGCAACGCGTTTCCGCAAGCGGTCGATCAGGAAGTCGTGGTTGACCCTGTCGAAGAACTTCTCCAGGTCCACGTCCACTACGACGCGTCGTCCCGACTCGACATGCGCCTGGGCCGCTTGCACGGCCTGATGCGCACTGCGCCCCGGACGGAACCCGTAGCTGTGCTGGCTGAAGGTGGGATCAAGCAGGGGTTGCAGCACCTGCAACAGGGCCTGCTGTATGAGCCGATCCGTCACCGTCGGGATGCCCAGCTCACGCTGGCCTCCGTCAGGCTTGGGGATCGTGACACGACGTACCGGCTGAGGCCGGTACGTCCCCCGCAACAGTTGTCCGCGAATCGCGGGCCACTCCCGCATCAGACGCTGCGCCGTCTCGTCGATCCCAAGACCGTCGATCCCGCCAGCGCCCCTGTTGGCCCATACCCGCTTCCATGCCTGCTGCATGTTTTCTCTGGCCAGTACCGCCGAAAGCAGTCCCGGCCCCGTGTCCTCCGTTTCAGGACGCGGGCGCAGGGCTTCGTCGCTGCCCGCCTCAGACAGGGCTTCACCCTGCCCCTTGACGGACCGCCCCGCTTGCGCGGACATCTGACGCATTGCCCTCCGCATCGTCATGCCGGATTCCACTCCTCCTCGTTCGGCCCTTCACTCGCCTCGCGCCAAGTTACTACGGCCTCGGCTGACTTCTCGCTCCGGCTCGACACCGTCGCCCTTTCAGGCATAAGGCGAGATCTCCCCAGCTAAGAACGCACCCCTTCACTGCACGACCGCCGGATCTACGACGCCGAACCTTGGTCACAAGAGCTTCGCGGCCATTGGCCCGCTCGCCCTGTTCGGCACCGCCTTATATCCGGTTCTTGTTCATCGGCCCGCAGTTTCGCTCCACGCTTCCTTCCCACACTCGGTCGCCCTCATGCAGTTGCGCTTCGCTTCACTCGCCGTGACCAGCTTGTGACGGGACTTGCACCCGTAAGAGTGCGCCCATGCTGGGCGCACCAAAACAGAAAAGCCCCGCGGGAGGGGCCTTTCTGCCGGTCTCGATCGATCCAGCGCTCGTACCCGGCTGCTTAGTGGGCGGCGGGCGGCTTGGCGGTAGCGGGCTTGGGAGCCGGTGCGGCTTCCGGCTGGGGCGGAGGCGCAGGAACTCCCGACTTGAGGTTGTAGGCATCCACGATGGCCTTGCTGATGTCGGTGCTGGGGCTGGCGTAGAGCACCACCGGCGCCTGCTGCTGGCTGCCGCTGCCGTCCACCACCAGCGTATATCCCTGCTGCTGGGCATAGCTGGCCAGCACGTCGTAGACCTTGGAGGCGATCTTGTTGTAAACCTCGTTCATCTCCCCGGTCAGGTCGGTCTGCGCATCCTCGGCAAAGCGCTGCGCCTGCTTCTTCTTGTCGTCGATGGTCTTGGCCTGCGCGGCGTGCGCGGTCTCGCTCAGCTTGTCGCCCTGGGCTTGCAACTGCTTCTCCAGGCCGTCGATCTCATCGGCCAGGGTCTTCAGTTGGGTGCGCTTGGGCTCGTACTTCTTTTGCAGGTCGGCAAAGTCGCGTTGGAATTCGTTGGTCTGCCCCACGGCGGCCTGAAAAGCGATCACGGCTACCTTGGCTGGACCGGCCGGCGCCGGCGCGGCCGGTGCGGAGGGAGCGGGCAGTGTTTGAGCGGCGGCGCTGAGGGAAAGCCCTGAGGCCAGCGTAAGAACAAGTGCAAAGGTGCGCTTCATTGGAATTGAAAACTCCTTCAACCTGCTGTGGCAAAAATTCCTGTCGGGGTCCGCATTTCATCGCCGGACCAAGCCTGTGCCTCCTGTGAAACCCGATCGCCGTCGAGTAACTCTCATCCTGGAAGCGATTGAGAGACAGCAGGAGACGCGTGCGGAGACATCAGCAGGAACTCCTTGGATTATAGGGGTGCCGGGTTGGGCTGGTAAAGCGGGAGTCGTGTTAATTCGCCATTTGTTGAAGGGTAGAGCCGGCCGCGAGGGAACCTCTCCCCAATTCGATGTTTTGGGGGGGCATGACCTCAGGCGTGCAGAAATATGCTGCAAACTCGGCTCGGGCTCTAGCCCCTGAGGGAATGCCTGGTGTGGATTAGGACTTGATCTGAGGTTCCTTTGAGCTTCCGGGCTCATCCCCCGCGGCAGGGAAAGCAGAAGGCTGGGACAGGCAGCGCGAACCAACCGGAAGGGCCGTCCGCGGCGGCGGACGGCCCTCGATGTCTGGAGCGAATCTTCGAACCGCTAGAACGTCGTTGAAACCGTCAGCCGGAACGTCTTGCGCGGCTCCCGGAACAGGTAAGGAGCGCCGTAGGCCTGCACGGCCTCCTGGTAGGTGTAGTCGCCGGCGCCTCCCGGCGGGAACAGGTCGCGGGTAATCAGTTCGGCCGAGCAACTGGCCCTTTTTCCGCCGAGAATGACCGAATTGCAATAGGGCGTCTCGTACAGCCGCAGCGGGTTGTAAGCGTAGTAGAGCCGGACCGGCGCGTTGATGATCGGCATGATGACCGAGATCTCGCCGCCCAGCGACATGCGCGGCACAAAATTCGCCCCGGAGATGGGCCGGATGTTCCGCTGGAAGCCGACCTGGGAACCGGGGATGCCGCCCTGGCAGGCGCCGTTGTTGAAAACCGGGCAGCCATAGAGCGGCGCGGTCAGCGAGGCAAAGCCCTCCGGGCTCTGCTTCAACTGGCCTTTGTTGAGCGCGGTATCGATTCCGAAGTCGTCGAAGAACGAAATCATCACCGGCCCGGCGATCGGAATGCGGTACTCGGCATTGGTGGTCAAGCTGGTGTCGCCACCGATCGAGGCAATGCCGTAAACCGGCAGCGGAATCAACAGGCATTGGTTCAACTGCGGATTGGTGGGATCGCGCGGAACGCAGGAGCCATCGGGATTGGTCAGCTGCACGGTGACTCGATTGGGAACGTACCCGTAAGGCGTGGCCCCGCGGATATCGAAGCCTCTCAGATCGCCTTCCCCGCCGGTGTAGAAGCGGTTGTTGGGCGGAGCCACATCCCCGCCGAACCCCTGCACATAGCCCAACTGGGCGCGCAGGCCCAAGATGTTGCGCCCATTCGCCGAGGGAAGCAGGTAATGCATCGGCATGAACCGCTTGTAGGCCACCAGCGGCGAGATGTAACGCACATTGCCGCCCATGCCGGCCACCTGGAACACCGCCGTATATTCCTTGCCGCTGCGCGGGCGGAGCGGGTTGTTGATGGTGTTGTAGGTGTAGCTGAACGACGCCGAGCTGTTGACGATTCCGGCCAACGCATTCGAGCCCTGAATGCCCGATCGGAAGCTGATCGTCTGGAAGAAGGTCTGCGATGCGGTCGAGAACGCCGTAATCGTCGACCTGTTCAACGTATAGGTCATGCCCACGCGCTGGAACGCATGGCGCTTGAGCGGATAGCTGAGCGAGAAAGTCAGGCCGGTGGAGGCCTGGTTGTAGTTCTGCGTCAGCGATTGCTGCGCCGAGCTCAGATTGGCCGAGAGACCCCCGGCTTGCGTCTGGTAGTTCTTGGCGGCGTTGAAGTCCTGCTTGGTGTTGAAGAGCTGGAAGCCCAGGTTCAGCGGCCGGTTGCGCAGGTAGGGCTGCGTAAATCCGAACATGAACTGCCGGCTCACGTTGCCCAGGTTGCCCTGCAGGCTCAGCGTCTCGCCCAGCCCGAGGAAGTTGTTGGTCTGATAGTTGACGCCCAGAAACGCGCCCGACAGGCCGCTGACGCCGCCGTTCAGCCCGATGGAGTTCTTGCCCTTTTCCTTCACCTTCAGCAGCAGATCCACGGTGCCGGCCTCGGCGTCCTGGTGCGCTTCCGAGTCCTGGTCCACCTTGAGCGCCTCGAAGTATTCCAACTGGTTCAGGCGCAGCAGGCTGTACTCCCAGAGTTGCGAGTTGTACACCGACCCTTCGTCCAGCAGCAGTTCGCGGCGGATGACCTTGTCGCGGGTGATGGTGTTGCCCTGGAACTCGATGCGCGAAACGTAAAACGGCTTGCCTTCGTCGATGTCGATGTCCAGCGAGACCGTCTTCTTCTGGTCGTCGTAGACCGGCTTGGGAATGGCGCCGAAGTTGATGTAGCCCAGTTGCCCGTAGGCCTTCTTCAGGTTCTCCAGGCCCTTCTGGATCAGCGTGGCGTTGAACCAGTCGCCGTCGCGCAGGGCAAAGGTCGCCCGCAGCGCCTTTACGTTGGAAACGGCCTTGTTCCCTGTAAACGTGATCGTCCCCAGCTTATAGCGTGCGCCCTCTTCAACCGGCATCAGGATGTCGATGCGCTTGCCCTTGTTGGGCCGGAACGTGAACCAGTTCAGGCCGCCTTCGTCGCGGATCTGCGTCTTCGGTTCCTCGATGGCGGCATTGGCGTAGCCCTTGTCGCGGTAGGCAAGGCGAACCCGCTCGGAGTCTTCCTCGAGTTTCGACGCGTCGAACGTCTGCGGAAAAATGTCTTCGAAGAAGACCGAATAAGGAATGCCGATGGGCTTCAGGTTCTTCATGGCCCGGCGCAGAAGCAGGCTGCTCAGGTGCTGGTTCCCGGTGAACTTGATGGTGCCCACCTTCACCGTGGGGCCTTCCTTGATATTGAAGTTGACCTGCACCGAGGCCGGAGGAATGTCCTTGATGTCCAGCTTGACCACCGCAAACTGGTGGCCGTGCTCGGAAAGGATGTCCTTCAGCACCGTGGTGGCGCGGAGAATTTTGGCCGGGTCGTACTGGCTCTCCACCGAGAGTCCGACCTTTTCCTTCTTGAAGCGGTCCAGCACGTCCGACTGCGAGACCGCGTTCAAACCCTTGTAGTTGATCTCGCGAATCGTCGGCTTTTCCTTCACGAAGATATCGAGAATGATCCCCTTTTCCGAGTCTTCCCGCTCGATGCGCAGGTTTTCAAAGTAGCCGGTGTTCCAAAGCGAGTTGAAATCGCGCTCGATGGAGATCGGGTCGTAGACGTCGCCGGGGTGGGTAAACAGTCGGGCCAGGACCGTTTCCTTGGGAATACGGCGGTTGCCGATCACCCGAATCGAATCGACGGTCTGCGACTGCTGCGCCACGGCCCTGCCCGCGCTCGCGAGCAGGACAACGGCCAACGCGGTGCGCGCCAGGCGACCGGAAGTGCGGAGAACGCGGGAGATCGAGGTGTGCTTGATCTTCACCGGGCTGGAGCCCTGCGTCGAGCACAAAAACTGCTGCGGGCCATAGTTCGCCATCTGGTTCGGCTTCACGGGAAGAATATCGACACCCTCACTGCTGAAAAATCTGGTCCTGCCTCAAGGAAAGAATGATTATATTTGACCGTGCTCATTCCACCCAAACCGGCAGGCTGTCGCATGGCCCGGAAACCGAATCTCTCCCAGTATTTCCCCGCCGCGCAATGCGCCATGGGACTGGGGCCTAACCCACAGTCTACCGGAAGCAGCCGGGTTGGGGCACGTTTCCCTCCACCGGGAGCCGCACCGCTTGCCTCTTAGACGCACCTGCCCCTCGCATGGCATCCTCTCCGGGAAGAGGTTTTCTTTCCATGGAAGGGTCCGATCGCACCGTTTATCGATTCTCCGCTCCGCTGCTCGATGGCCACACCGTCGCCCTCGAACAGTTTCGCGCGCAGGTCCTGCTCATCGTCAACACCGCCAGCCAATGCGGGTTTACGCCCCAGTACACGGGCCTCGAGCAGCTCTATCGGACCTACAAGGACTTGGGCTTCGCGGTGCTTGCCTTCCCCTCGAACCAGTTTGGGCGTCAGGAGCCGGGCTCGGCAGCCGAGATAGGAGCCTTCTGCGAAACAAATTACCGCATCACCTTTCCCGTTTTCGCAAAAATCGATGTCAATGGCGACAATGCCCACCCCCTCTATTGCTTCCTCAAGCAGGCCAGGCCCGGAATCCTCGGAGCTTTCGGGTCGGGAGCCATCCGATGGAACTTCACCAAGTTCCTCATCGACCGCCAGGGGCAGGTGGTGCGTCGCTTTGCGCCCTCCACCAACCCGCGGTCCCTGGCGCCAACCATCGAGGAGCTGTTGCAGCCCCCATAGCTGCGTCGGGCCTGCCCAAGGATGGTCCGAACTTCCGAAGTGGCGCGAGGGCGGCGGCCAGACTATCCTGCACCGCCTCCGACAGCCCTCGACCTCTGTCTTGAACTTCGGATGGAAGTCGACGGACCAGCTCATGAAGCGATTACGCCACAAACAGCATTATGCGCAATGGAGTAGGACCGGCCCGCCTGAAGAAAATGGCCCAGAGCGCCAGACTGAGCGACCCCTCACTTCCCAGCCACCCTCCCGGTCAGAACCGTAATCGATGCCTTCGGCAGTAGCACCTTCTGCCCCTTCTTCCACTCCATCTCGCTCCGCTTCGGCGGCCCATCCGGGTCCGCATGGCTCGAAGCCCCCGACCAGCGCCACACATACTCCGCCGCCCCAAACGTCACCATCTTCACCGCCCCGCTAAACTGCGCCGCCGTCTCCTTGCCGCTCTCTTCGAACGCGATGCTGACCGGGTGCGCATTGCTGGGGTCCTTATTAAGGATCAGCAGCGACCACGCCCCATCCGGCCGCTTCACAGCATAGGCGGTAATTAGCTTGTGATGCGCCTCGTCCTCCAGATCCCCCGCTGCCGGATAAAGCTGATGCATCCCTGCCCCATGCTTCACCCAGTCCAGATTCAGCAACTGGCTGGCGAAATACTCCGCCGTATATCCTTTGATCTCCAGCTTCTCGTCCGCCACAAAACTCCCGAATGTGCCCCAGCTCTGGCATCCCTTCTGAAGCTGATCCGGGTTCACAAAGAACTGGTAATACTCCGCGCCCGGCCCCGCCTCCGTCAGAAACGCCCCCACGCTGTCCGCCAGCCACAGCCCAGCAAACACGTCCTGCATCGGATCGGTCAGCGACCACGACACATTGCTCTCGGTGTTATAGAGTGGAACATCCGACGGTACGCCGTCTTCGCGCCACGCGTCCAGCGTTCCCTTCCACAGTTGCGGCTCGCGATACAAATCCGACCAGTTGATGTTGCAGGGATCCAGCGGATAATGCTCGAAGGAAACAAACGCCAGGTCGCTCATTCGTCCGTGCGCCTTCAGATAATCCAGAAACCGCCCCAGCCACGATGTCCGCCCCGCCGCATCCGGCCACACCTTGATGTCTTCGTTCTCCCCTGTAAACACAGGGCCCCCCAGCTTCAGCTTCGGGTCCACCTTGTGCAGCGCCGTGGCCCATTGCAAATAAAACGCCGCATAATCCTCCGGCATCATCTGCGCCCCATCCGGCTCCTCGCTCATCTCCACACCCGAAATCGGATAGCCCCGCTTCTCGATGTAAGCTATCTCCGCCGCCGCGTCCTCCGGCGTCGTGTAGAACATGGCCACAGGAATCAGCGCCGGCAAATGATTCGTATATCCGCTGGTGAAAAACAGGTCGAACCCCGTCTGAATCCGCGACGAAACAATCCCTGCCTCCGTATGCCACGGGTCCACCGAAGAAACCTGCGTCATGGTCTGCGCCTGCCCCGGCACATGCTTCACCAGATCCACAAACTCGCCCAAAGAAGTGAAATTGCCCGCGCCGATCTCGCCAATCGCATAGCCCACGCAATTCCGCGCGTCCTCGCTCCCATGCGTGTCGCAGCTATTGGAAGATGCGGTCATCAGGATGCGCAGGAACCGCGTGGCCACAGGCTGTTCCGCCAGCCGTTGAACCACATCTCCCCCGCGGCCATCGCTCACCTCACCTTGCGGAAAGCTGACCCACAGGCCGTCTGTCTCTCTTTCCAGCGCGCTTGACTTGCCCGACCAGTACTGCACCACGTAACTCGTTGCGTAAGGGTTCGCCCAGGCAATCCGGATCGCATCGATCTCCTGCGGCATCGCAAAGTCGATCACCACCCACTGCGGATGCGCCGAGTCCGCCTCCCCGGTAAACCTGCTCGTCAAATACGGGTTGCTCTTCCAGTAAGTCGCCGCATCCCCGTCCGTCATGCGCGAGTACTCATCCTGCCCCGAGTCGCTGCGCGTGGTTCCCCGGTGCTCCAGCCGGTAGCCATACGACTCGCGCAGAGAATCCTTCGGCTCCGCGCTCCCCGTGAAATAGCCGCTCTTGTGTTCCGCGTCGCTCCATGTGCCGTTGGGGTTCCAGTGCCACGCGTCGTAGGTCAGCTCCGTGTTTTGCCGGTAGGTGATCGGTCCCCACCCCGCCGACAGCCCCGCCTTGATCACGGGTTCGGTGAAGACGGCATTGAACTCTTTGGCGCCCAGAATGTCCATCGAGGTGCCCATCGCCTTGTCCGGGTCGAAGGCGATTGCCTTGCCCGCGCTCAAGTCCACATGCACGGTCTGCGCGCTCGCTGTGCGGATGTCAGAGCCGATCGCAAGAATCAGAAGGGGGGCGGAGACGAAAAAAGTACGCAGGCAGAAAGAGCGCATGGGGCTACCTCGGATTCAACCCATTCTAACGATTGAATCCGGCGGCTGACCTCTTCGTGCCGTCGATAGCTCCGGATGGATAAGACGCGTCCCTATTTGGACTGTGCGGCCCGGGCGCGCGCGATAAACTCGCGCACTTTCGCCGGATCCTTGCGGCCGGGCGTAGCTTCCACGCCCGAAACCACGTCCACGCCCCAGGGCCGCAGCGTGGCAATTGCCTCGGCCACATTGGCCGCATTCAGCCCGCCCGCCGCAACCAGGTGCTTCCGCACTTCCTCGCTTTGGACAAGAGCACGGGCCGCGGAAGACCAGTCAAAAGCCACGCCCGTGCCGCCCACCGCCGTCGCGGTCCGCGAATCAATCAGCACTCCATCCACATGCGGATCCCGGACGTGTACGGCAATCTCTCGCGCGAAACGTTCCGCTTGCGCCGCATCGAAGTGCACCACCCGCAGAATTCGCACCGCCGGCCCCAGCCGTTCCCTCAGCCGCCCCGGCACTTCCACCCCCGCATCGAAGTGCAGTTGCACGCCCGTCAGCCCACTCGCCCGCACCGACGCGTCGATCTCCTCCACCGTCGCATCCACAAACACGCCGATCTTCTCGATCGCGGCCGGCAATCGCCTAACAATGGCCGCCGCATCGCCCGCCGTCACCTGTCGAGGGCTGGGCGCAAACACAAACCCCACCGCGTCCGCCCCGGCCTCAACAGCCATTTCGGCGTCCGCCCGCGAAGTGTTCCCGCAGATTTTGATCCACAAACTCATCGCTTTGCCCGAGTTCCGGTCAGCAACTCCTTGAGCGCCGCCCCCGGATCGGCCTGCCGCATCAGGCTCTCGCCGATCAGGAACGCGTCAAACCCGGCAGCTCGCAGTCGCGCCAAATCCTCCCCGGTCGCAATCCCGCTCTCGGCCACGCCCAGCACGCCCGCCGGAATCCGTCCGGCGAGTTCCAGCGAGGTTTCAAGCCGGACAGCGAAGGTCTTCAGGTCGCGGTTGTTCACGCCGATGGCGTCTGCGCCCGTCGCGCCAAGGGCGTCCAGGACCCGGTCCAGTTCCTCGCCCGTATGCACCTCGACCAGCACATCCAACTCCAGCCCGCGTGCCATTTCGGCAAAGCGTTTCAATTCGGCATCGGTGAGCGCCGCCGCAATCAGCAGGATCGCGTCTGCCCGGTGCGCCCGCGCCTCGACAATCTGGTACTCGTCCACCATGAAGTCCTTGCGCAGACAGGGCAGCTTCACCGCCTTGGAGACCAGCTCCAGGTTGCGCAGGCTGCCCTGGAAGAAGAGCTCATCGGTCAGCACCGACAGCGCACCCGTCCCGCCCGCCTGCAGCCGCCGGGCCAGCCATTCCACGTCGAAATCCTCGCGAATCAATCCCTTCGAGGGCGACGCCTTCTTGATCTCCGCAATCACCGCCGGCCCCAATGCCGCTCGCCGCCGCAAGGCCGCGGACCAGCCGCGCGGCTGGTGCGCCGCCGCGCGCCGTTCCAGCTCAGCCACGGGAACATGCGTCTTTGCCGCATCCACCGCGGCCCGGGTCTTGGCAAGAATGGTGTCCAGATGTGTAGCCATGCGCTCCCCTTGAGTATACGGGGAGTCCACGAACCAGCAGGCCCGACAGCAACCCTTCCTCACCGGCCCAGACCCATCACACGGCCTTGTAATACCCATCACAGACCCTCCCCAGGACGCGGGAATAATTTGAGCGGGTCCAGATGAAATTGGATAGAACTGGTCCAAAAATGCTTGGGAGCGCAACCGCCTCAAATCCTGCCCCCAAGTAGGGCCCCCTCGCAAGGCAGTGCCAGGGCCTTCCGGGACGGCTGGCCTGGGGGCGGACCATGTGCGGCGGAGCCTATGGAACTGACCTGGATTGCCATTGCGGCCAGCTTGCTGATGGGGGGCGGCGCCCTGCTCATCTTCATTTGGTCGGTTCGCACCCATCAGTTCAAAAGCTTTGAAGACGTGAAATACCAGGTGTTCTGGTCGGACCCGCAGCAGCCGCCAAAACCACTCCAACCAAAACCGCCTGAACCCAGAACATCCGAACAGGAGCAGCAGCATGGGAGCAGCACCCAGCACCAATGAGCCCGCAGGCCCCCCGGCTCAGCAGCACGGCGACCACGACACCGCCCGGCAGATTCCCCGCCGGAACTTCCTCGCCTGGCTCAGCGGCGCAGGCGTGGTTGGCTCGCTGGTGGCCGGCGTCTTTTCCACCTTCGTGTTCATGAAGCCGCGCGTCACCTACGGCCAGCCCAACCGTTTCCTCATCGGCCACCCGGAGGAGTTTCCCTCCGGCGCTCGCGTGGCGATCGACACCAAGCGCGTCTGCATCGTGCGCGAAGGCAACAAGGTGGCGGCCATCTCCACCACCTGCACTCACCTGGGCTGCATTGTCGCTCCCTCGCAAACCGGCTTCCAGTGCCCCTGCCACGGCTCCCAGTTTGACGTGGACGGCAACGTAACCGGCGGGCCGGCGCCCAAAGCGCTGGCCTGGTTCCAGGTTTCTCTCACTCCCAGCGGCGAGCTCGAAGTGGACAAGGACAACGAAATTCAGACCGGAACCTACCTGAGCGTATGAGCAAAGAACCGAAATCCAGAGGCTCGAACCTGATGGACCTTCCCAGCAACGTGTGGAAGTCCGTCTTCCGCAACCCCCTGCCGTCCAGCGATCGCGGGCGGGCTGCAACCAGCTTTACCAACTTCTTCCTCCATATCCAGCCCGTCCGGGTCAGCCGCCAGGCCTTGCGCCCCACTTACACCATGGGCCTGGGTCTGATCAGCTTCTTCCTTTTCGTCATCCTCACCGTCACCGGCGTCCTGCTCATGTTCTACTACGTCCCCTCGACCACCCAGGCCTACGACCGCATGCTCGATCTGCGCAGTTCGGTGGCTTTTGGAGTGATCCTCAGGAACATGCACCGCTGGGCTGCCCACGCCATGGTGGCCGTCGTCTTCCTGCACATGTGCCGGGTCTTCTTCACCGGCTCCTACAAGCCCCCGCGCGAGTTCAATTGGGTGATCGGCGTCTCGCTCTTTCTGCTCACCCTGCTCTCCAGCTTTACTGGCTATCTGCTGCCCTGGGATCAGCTCGCCTTCTGGGCCATCACTGTCGGCACCTCCATCGCCGGCTATGCGCCGTTTGTCGGCAAGACCATCAAGTTCATGCTCCTCGGCGACGCCACCGTGGGCCAGGAGGCTCTCCTCCGCTTCTACGTTCTCCACGTTGTTGTGCTCCCTGCCGTTCTCACTATCTTCGTAGCCGTCCACTTCTGGCGCATCCGCAAAGACGGCGGCCTGGCCAAGCCGGAAGAAGCGGAACCCGCGCCCAAACCCACCGTTCAGGTCGAAGTTCTTGAGCCCGCCCCCGTGCTCGCCGGTGCCGCAGGCTCGGCCGTCAGCGCCGAGCCCGCCCGCCGCTTCAGCATTCAGGGCCTGGTCCGCGGTCCCTTCGTCAAGGTCGGCAAGCTCGAGGAAGACACCGTCTTCAGTTGGCCCAACCTGCTCATCGCGGAGCTCTTCGTTCTCCTGCTCACCATCGCCGGTGTCCTGCTTGTCTCCTGGGTCTTCAATGCCCCGCTCGAGCAGCCCGTCAACGTCATGCATCCGCCCAACCCGGCCAAGGCGCCCTGGTACTTCCTTGGGCTTCAGGAGCAAGTCAGCTACTCGGCCTTCTGGGGCGGCATTGGCATTCCCGGCATCGAGCTGCTGCTCCTGGTTCTGCTTCCCTACTTCGATCGCGGCAAGGCCGGCGTCGGCCGCTGGTTTGCTCGCCAGCGCATCCTGGCCAACTCCATCTTCCTTCTGTTTGTCGTCACCAACGTGATTCTGATCGTCATCGGCACCTTCTTCCGCGGCGCGAACTGGCAGTTCGTAAGCCCATTCTGACCGGTTTGGTCTTGAGGAGTTTTTCTTATGCGCGTGGCGTTAGCCGTAGTAAGCCTGCTGGTATTGATCGTTGGCGGCGTGGTCGTCTTCGACCAGTTTGAGAGCCGCTGGCAAGACCACCAGGCGGCCTACTTCCATCAGGCGCTGGCCCAGGCAAAGACCGATGCGGAGCGCGCCGCCCTCGAAAGCCGCCAGCCCAAGATCGAGCAGACCATCGTCACCGCCTTCGCCGGACCAGGCGGCGAAACCAGAATTGACCGCTGCCAGAGCTGCCACATCGCCGTCGACGATCCCCGCTTCGCCTCCTCCAAACAGCCGCTGGCCACTCACCCTTACTCCGAGGCAATGGGCGACATCTTCCGCAACGGCCGCTGGGAGCGCCGCCACAAGTTCACTGACTTCGGCTGCACCGTCTGCCACGACGGCCAGGGCCGCGGCCTCGACACTGCCGACGCGCATGGCGAAGGCGAGTTCTGGCCCGCTCCCATGCTCGGCTCCACCATCCAGACCGGCTGGGACAAAGAGATCGCCTCCCACCTCCACGGCAAGGAATTCCTCCAGGCCAACTGCGCGCAGTGCCACACCGCCAAGGACTTCGCCGGAACGCCCATCGTTGCCCGCGGCCGCGAGCTCTTCTTCAAGACTGGCTGCTTCGGCTGCCATCGCATCGAAGGCCTCTCCACCGGCACGCTCGGCCCCGAGCTGACCGAAGTCGGCAAGGAGCGCAAGCTCGATTACCTCTGGGGCCACCTGGTCAATCCCCGCGCCTACACGCCCACCTCCATCATGCCGCAGTTCAAGCTCTCCGACGACGACAAGAAGGCGCTGGTCATCTTCCTCAAGAGCCGCCGCGGCAGCAACCCGGCCGAATCGCCGACCGAAGCCTTCCGCCTCAACGCCGCCGTCACCTCCGCCGTTCCCGAGAGCGTAATTCCCTCGGAAGCGATGACCGCAGCCGCGGAGACCTCGACCCCGCGCGGCGAAAAGCTCATCCAGCAGTACGCCTGCCTCTCCTGCCACAAGCTCGACGCCAGGGACGGCGGCATCTCGCCCGATCTCTCCTACGAAGGCTTGCTGCATGACGGCCCGTGGCTCATGGATCACTTCCACAATCCGCGCTCTCGCGTGCCCGACTCCAACATGCCCGCCTTTGGCTTGCCCGAAAACGATTTCCAGGCCATGGCCGCCTATCTGCTCACCCGCACCGCGCCGCCGCCCGCTGCCACTCCTGCGGAAACCTACAAGTCTCTCTGCGCGCGCTGCCACGGCGACAAGGGCGACGGACGCGGCATCAACGCCATCTACATCGATCCCGCTCCCCGCGACCTGACCAAAACCGAGTTCATGGTCAGCAAGCCCGAGGCGCGCTTCCTGGCCTCCATCACCCTCGGCGTGCCCGGCACATCCATGCCCGCCTGGGGCAAGGCCCTCAGCGGCGACCAGATCAAGGGCGTGCTCGACTACGTCTTCCAGACTTACGTCCACGAGCCGCGCCGTCAGCTCAAGCCGCGCAAGGTGCCGGAGCAGAATCCGGTTCCCATGTCGGCCGCATCCGCCGCGCGCGGCGAAGCCATCTTCCTGCAGCGCTGCACCGGCTGCCACGGACGTAAGGCCGACGGCCATGGACCGAACTCCATGGACATCTCGCCCCGCCCCCGCAACCTGAGAAACTCCGCGTTCATCCGCAACGCTCCGGACCGGCGCCTCTTCGAGTCGATCCTCTACGGTGTCGAGGGCACGGCAATGCCCTCCTGGATGGACTACGGCCTCGCGCAGAACGAGGTCGGCGACATCGTCAACTACATTCGCAGTCTGAACGAACCGGCAAAGTGAGAGGCCAAAAGAGCTCTCTGGAGGCTTAAATGGCAACAAATGCAATCCGTGGATCCATGGCCGCTCCGGCTGCGGTAGCCACGCCTGAAATCCACAGCGACACAACGGTCAAGTGGTTTGTGCTCGGCGCGGTCGGCTACTTCGCCATCGTCGGCATCATTGCCCTGATCATCGCGGCCAAATTTGTCTGGCCGGATTTCCTGGGCTCGATCTCGTACTTCACGTACGGCCGCATGCGCCCCCTGCACGTCAACGGCATGTTGTTCGGCTGGCTGCTGGCTGCCGACATGGGCCTGGCGTACTACATTGTTCCCCGCCTCTGTGGCGTGAGACTGTGGAGCGAGAAGCTGGGCGTGGCCACATCGGTCCTCTGGAACATCATCATCCTCAGCGCCATCGTCACCCTGCTGGGCGGCTACCAGAAGGGCATTGAATACGGCGACCTGCCCACGCCCGTCGCGGTTCTCGTCGTCATTGCCTGGGTCATGTTCGGCATCAACATCTTCGCCACCATCGCCCGGCGCAAGTACAACCAGATGTATGTGTCCACATGGTATCTGATGGGCACCATCCTGTGGACGGCCTTCGTTTACCTCACCGGCAACTTCGCCACTTTGCTGCCCGGCGTCACCGGTGTGAACCAGGCCAACCTGACCTGGATGTACACCCACAACGCGGTCGGCCTCATCTTCACGCCCGCCGGCCTGGCCATCGCATACTACTTCATTCCCCGCGCTTCCAACACGCCGCTCTACAGCCACAAGCTCTCCATGATCGGCTTCTGGTCGCTGGCCTTCGTCTACGTCTGGACCGGCGCGCATCACATGCTGCACGGGCCCATCTCGCAATGGTTGCAGACCATCGCCATCGTCTTCTCCATCCTGCTGCTCATCCCCGTCTGGGCGGTGGTCTACAACTTCATCGCCACCATGAAGGGCCAGTGGCACCAGCTCAACGATAACGTCTCCCTCAAGTTCCTCATGTCGGGCACCATCTTCTATCTGCTCACCTGCTTCCAGGGCCCCATGCATAGCCTGCGCTCGGTCAACGCCATCGTCTCCAAGACCGACTGGATTCCCGGACATGCGCACATGGCCGTGCTCGGCACCTTCTCGTTCATGGCCATGGCCGGCGTCTACTATGTTGTTCCGCGGATCTTCCACACCACGCTGCACTCCGAGGCCGTGGCCAACTGGAGCTTCTGGCTCTTCCTCATCGGCGGCCTGGGCATGTTCACCGCCCTCTGGCTGGGCGGCTTCTGGCAGGGCTGGCAGTGGAACAATCCCTCCATCCCGTTCATCGACACCGTGGTCGCCCTCAAGCCCGTGTGGATGGTGCGTTTCTTCTCCGGAATCATGATCTTCTCCGGAATCGTGCTCTTCCTCTACAACATCATGTCCACGGCACTAGGGGCCGGACAGGCCAAAGCCGAACTGGCGCGCTCGTAAGCGAAGGGAGACTCTATGCTGCACAAAACCGACTCCAATGCAATTCTCTTTGTGGGCGCCGCGCTCGGACTATTCTTCATCGGCGGCCTGCTCACCACCGTGGCCCCGCCCTTGATCGACAAGAGCTGGAACAAGCCCTTCGAAAACACCGACCCATCCAAGGGCCCCACCGGCAAGCTGGTCGCCTACACCGACCAGGAGATGCGCGGCTACAGGATCTACATCCGCGAAGGCTGCAAGTACTGCCACACCCAGCAGACCCGCACCCTGGCCTCCGACGTGGCCCGCTCCGGATGGAAGGGCGTGCCCTCGCCCGTCTCCACGCCCGACGAGTTTGTCTACGACTACCGCCAGACCTTCGGCACCAAGCGCACCGGACCCGATCTCTCGCGCATCGGCGGCAAGTACAACAAGGAATGGCATCGCGCCCACTTCCGCAATCCGCGCGACCTGGTCCCCGGCTCCATCATGCCGCCCTTCCCCTGGATCGCCAACAATCCGGACGAACTGGATGCGCTGGTGGCCTACCTCCAAACCCGCGGCCGCGCCAAGGACTGGCGTCCGGACAACGACTATGAAAAGTGAGGAGCGGTCATGACTGATTACACCTGGCAGAGCGTGTACTTTTCCTACCTCCTGTTTGCAGTCCTGGCCGGAGGAGCGGTGTTTTTCTTCATCCGCTCTGTCAAAGACGGCTACCTCGGCCCCAACAGCGAAGGGCCCAAGTACCGCATGCTCGAAGACGATCCCGAACTCGATCCACCGCAACCCAACGGCGCCACCGCGCCACGGAGGCCGTAATGGCAACTGAAACTCCCAAGTCCGAACTGCATGAATACGCCGGCGGATGGATCACCGAGCGCAAGGGAACCGGCATCCCCGGCTTCCTCAAGCTCGCCTATCCCGTCATCGGCCTCGCCGTACTCGTCTACATCGTGATCTTCATGAACGGCGAAATCAACCACTCTACCCGCGGCTCGCTGGTGCGGCAACTCAACGCCACCACCGGCGCCGCCAACGGCTTCATGTACATGGTCGGCGCTATGGTCGTGATCTACCTGATCATTCTCCTGGCCTTCCTGTTCAAGAAGTCCAGCCACGAAGAATAGTCACGAGGAACAAGAACTCCACATGGCTCAGCAAAGCGGGCAAGGCGGACAATTCGACACCATCGGCGGGGCGGGCTACTGGATGAAGATGGTCAAGTGCCAGGACGCCTGCCCTGTGCACACCGATGCCTGCGGGTATGTGAACGCAATCGCGGAAGGGCGCGACGAGGATGCGTACCGCATCGCCCGCGCCACCAACCCCTTTGCGTCCATCTGCGGCCGCGTCTGCGGCGCACCCTGCGAGGCCAACTGCCGCCGCGGCTCCCTCGACTCGCCGGTTTCCATCCGCGCCCTCAAGCGTTTCGTCACCTCCCAGTTCGGGCCGGAGACCGGCGACTACCGAATTTATCGCGAAGGCTGCAACCAGCAGATGCTGCCGCCCAACCGCGGCAGCTACGAGCCGGTCGCCGTCGTCGGCGCGGGCGTTGCCGGCCTCACTGTAGCCCACGATCTGGTCCAGTTGGGCTACAAGGTCACCGTATTCGAAGCCTACTCCACTCCCGGCGGCATGTTGACCGCCGGCGTCCCCGTCTTCCGCCTGCCGCGCGAGCTGGTCATGGCCGAGATCGACGCCGTTCTCTCTCTCGGCGTCGAGCTCAAATGCAACCAGCGCCTGGGACGCGACTTCACCATCCAGAGCCTGCGCGAGCAGGGCTTCAAAGCCATCTTCCTCGGCGTCGGCCTGCCCAAGGGCCGCAAGCTCGATCTGCCCGGCGCCAATCTCTCCGGCGTCTACGACGGCATGGATTTCCTACGCGCCTTCAACGAAGGCAACCCGCTCCCCGTCGGCAAGAAGATCATCGTCATCGGCGGCGGCAACGTCGCCTATGACGTCGCCCGCTCCGCCGTTCGTCCAGCCAACGTAACGGAACCGGACCAGTTCGCCCCCGCCGCGCCCGTCTCCGACATGCACAGCAGCGAGGCGACCGCCCTCGACGTCGCCCGATCCGCCGTCCGCATGAGTGGCGAAAAAGAAGTCCACGTCGTCTGCCTTGAGAGCCGCAAGCAGATGCCCGCCGACGAGATCGAAGTCACCGAAGGCGCCGAAGAAGGCCTTGTCCTGCACAACTCCCGCGGCCCGCGCGCCATCCTGGATCACAACGGCAAAGTCGCCGGCCTGCGCACCGTCGAGTGCACCGCCGTCTTCGATGCAACAGGCCGCTTCAACCCCAGCTTCAATGAAGACAACGTCGAAGACATAGCTGCCGACACCATCATCTTCTCCATCGGCCAGTCGTCCGATCTTTCCTTCCTGCAGCCCGGCGACGGCGTTGAATCCAATCGCGGCCTCATCAAGGTCGATCCCGAGACCTACCAGACCACCGCACCCGACGTCTTTGCCTGCGGCGACATCGCGCACGGCCCGCGCCTCTTCATCAACGCCATTCGCTCCGCGCAAATCGCCGCCCGCTCCATGCACGACTTCCTGCGCGGAACTCATACGCAAGAGACAATCCGGTCCTCCTGGTCGCCCGCCGCCTACACCATGCGCGAAGGCTGGGATCAGCTCCGCCGCCATCATCCTCCCGTGGCCGCCGCGGCCGCCCGCGCCGCCTCGCTGCAAATCGTCGAAGACACCTTCCCCGAAGATGCCGCCCGCACCCAGGCCGCGCGCTGCCTCCGCTGCAACGTCAACACCGTCTTCGACACCGAAATCTGTGTCTCCTGCACCGGCTGCGTCGACATCTGCCCCGAGAATCTCATCCGCCTCACCGGCCTCGCCGAACTCTGCCGCACCAGCGAAGGCCTCGACTGGGTCGCCGGCGCTCTTGCCATCTCGCCCGCCGAACTCGACGCCTACAGCAAGGCGCAGCTCGACGCCCTCGGCGGCGTCCTGCTCAAGGACGAAACCACCTGCATCCGCTGCGGCCTCTGCGCCGCCCGCTGCCCGTCCCACGCCATCACCATGCAGCGCTTCGATTTCCACCGCATGTGCGTCACCGCCGCCGGCCGCAATCCAAAATTGAACTACGGATCCACTTCGCCACAGGAGGGGAACGGCCAAGCCAGCTCGCAGAGCCCGGCCCCGCAAAGGCCATGACCCCCAACGACTTCTCCCTCGTCTTGCTCTTCGGCTTTGTCAGCAGCCTCCACTGCGTGCAGATGTGCGGCCCCATCGTGCTCACCTACAGCGTCGCCGCCAACGCCGCCGCTGGTCGCCGTCCGCTCCTCGGCCTGCATCTCGCCTACAACTTCGGCCGCACCCTCACCTACATGCTCCTCGGCGCCATCGCCGGAATCGCCGGGGGCGCCATGGGTTTTGTCGGCCGCCTCGCAGGTATCGAAAACGTCGCCGCCATCGTCGCCGGTAGCGCCATGGTCCTCGCTGGCCTCACCCTCTTTGGCCTGTCGCCGATCTTCAAATCCTGGCACGGCTTCGCGCTGCCCGCCCGCCTT
Organism: Occallatibacter sp.; assembly: GCA_031296215.1. Lineage (GTDB taxonomy): Bacteria > Acidobacteriota > Terriglobia > Terriglobales > Acidobacteriaceae > Telmatobacter. The sequence goes on along the minus strand of JARLGE010000166.1, from coordinate 8,906 downwards.
CTCCGTCCCGCCGGAAAACTGATCTCCTCCACGTCCGTCGCCAGTAAGCTCCTGCTCGGCCTGCTCATGGGATTCCTGCCCTGCGGCCTGGTCTACGCGGCGCTCATGAAAGCCGTCGGCGCGGCCACCCCTGTCGGCGGCGCGCTCACCCTGCTGGCCTTCGGATTGGGCACCAGCGTTGCCCTCATCGTCGTCGGCCTGGGCTCTTCGTCGGCCACGCGCAAACTCGCCCGATGGGGTACAACTGTTTCAGCCGTCACCGTGCTGGTCATGGGCGCGCTGCTCATCGCGCGCGGCGCAATGGCCGGTCCCGTTCACTGTTCCATGCACCACATGAGTTCAATGTAAGAAGTCAGGAAACATGGCATCTATCCAAAAGAATTCGAAAAACACAGCGCCCCGTGTCACGCTTCCCGGCACACAATTCCATCGCGTCCGCAAGACCATCCAGTACCTCTGCGTCACCGTATTCATCCTGTTGCCGCTCTCCGACGTGATGCGCGTCGATCTGGTCCGCCAGCGTTTCTACTTCTTCGGCGCCGAGCTATGGATCAGCGAGTTTTCCATCATTTTCTTCACCATGATGTTCCTCTGGATTCTCATCGCCGCCATGGCCATGATCTACGGCCGCTTCTACTGCGGCTATCTCTGCCCGCAGATGATCTTCAGCGAGGCCGCAAACGCCATCGAGAAGGCCATCGCGCGCAGGGTCGATCGCAAGCTCACCGACCTCAGTCCACGCGCCCGCCGGCTCCTCACTCTCGGGCCTCTCTACGTGATTCTCCTCCCCGCCTCGGTCTTCTTTTCCTTCGTCTTCGTCTCGTTCTTCATTCCGCCCGTCGATCTGATCCACCGCCTGCTCTCCTTCGACATTCGCACCGCGGGCAGCCTGTTTGGCGTCAGCGTCACGCTGCTCACCTTCCTCGACTTTGCCTTCCTGCGCCAGCGCTTCTGCACCTCGATCTGTCCTTACGGGTACCTGCAGAACATGCTCGCCGACAGCCATACGCTGCAGGTCTTCTTCCAGGACGAATCGGGCCAGTGCATCCACTGCGATAAGTGCGTCCGCGCCTGCCCCATGGGCATCGACATCCGCAAATCCTCGCACCAACTCGAGTGTACCCACTGCGCCGAGTGCATCGACGCCTGCTCCGGCGTTCTCGGCCGCATGGGCCGCCAAACGCTGATTCATTACGCCTGGGGCGACGCCGGCCGCAGCCAAGCCGAGGAGCGCCGTTGGTACCGCCGCATCGGCTTCCGCGACGGCAAGCGCATTGCCGTGCTGGTTCTGCTCTCCCTCTACGCCACCGGGATCGCCGTCGTTATCAACATGCGCCAGCCCGTGCTGGTGCGCATCATGCCCAACCGCATCACCCTTTACACCAGGGCGCCCGACGGCAGCATCCACAACACCTTCCGCCTGGTTGCCACCAATCGCGGCAAAACCGATGCCCGCGTCACGCTCTCGCTTGCCGGCCTCCGCGCTGCCCAAATCGTCGGTGTCCCCGGCGCCATTACCCTCAAGCCCGGCGATGAACTGCAGCGCGAGTTCGATGTAGCAGCCGCGGGTTCGGCCGTCGATCCCGGCGTCAATCGTCTCCGCATCCTGGTTCACGTCGATCCCGGACAGAAAGATCAATCGCTCGACGAAACGTTCATCGCACCCATGGAAGCCGCTTCGCCCGCTACACCTGCAGCTAGACCGGATTAGGTCTATAACCGTTTGGTTACTGACGAAAATGGATGACCCCGTGCTCGACTGTCAGACCTGGCAAACCACGACCCTGAACATGCGTACTTCGCACCCCCGATGAGGTTGAAGGAGCAATGAGGAACATGACGAATCCCCCGCCGGCAAGTCCCTCCCAGCGCAAGCCCGTGGCGCCGCTCACCGTGGTGTTGGCCGTAGTCTTTGTGGTGTTCTGCGGCATCCTCGTCTTTGTCTACGTGGCCACCAGGCGCGCCAATCCGGTCATGCTCGATCAGCAGGGCAAGCCGCTCGACCAGAGCTCAGGCTCCGCTACCTCTGGAGCGCATTGATCCCATGGCCCAAGCCATCACCTGCGGCCTTTGCGACCTGCCCTGCGGACGGCAGCCCGTGCTGCGCACCTGCAACGGCGGTGACTTGGCCTTCTGCTGCATGGGTTGCGCCAACGTCTACGCCATCCTGCTGGAGAGCGGCGTCATCGCCTCGGGACAGAACCTCCGCGAGACCGAAGTCTTCCGCCGCAGCCTCGAACTCGGGCTGATCTCGAACCCCGGCGCGGCGCCGCCGGCCATCGAAATCGATCCTCAGGCCCCAACCGCGGAGATGCTCCTCCAGGTCAGCGGCATGTGGTGCTCGGCCTGCGCATGGCTCATTGAGCACGCCCTGCGCGGACTGCCCGGCGTTGTCTCCGCCGACGTCTTCTTCGCCTCCGACCTGGCTAAGGTCAAGTACTGCCCGCAGGTTTTGCCACCGGACTCGATCTCAGCGCGCATTGCCAGGCTCGGCTACCAGGCCACCGAAGTTGGCGCGGAAGGCACCGCCCAAAAATCGGAGCCGCACGATCTCCTGCTGCGCCTCGGCGTTGCCGCATTCCTGTGGGCCAACATCATGGCTTTCAGCACAATCCTCTATGTGGGCTACTTCGAGCAGATCGCCCCGAGCGCCAGCCGCATCCTTCCCTTTGTGCTGTGGGCCCTCGCCACGCCGCTCGTCTTCTACTGCGCATGGCCCATCCTGCGCGCCGCCGGCATCGGCTTCCTCAACCGCCAAATCCGCATGGAGACGCTGCTCTCCCTGGGCATACTATCCGCTTACCTGCTCAGCGCTGTGCAAACCCTCCGCGGCCAGACCCATGTCTACTTCGACACCGCCGCCGCCATCGTCACGCTGGTTCTCGCCGGCAAGCTCATTGAGCGCGCCGCCAAAGATCGCGCCGCCCGCTCCATCGGCCAGCTCTACCGCCTCATGCCGAAGAAAGTCCGCATCCTCTCGGCCGCCGACGAGCGTTTCGTCTCCATCGACGCGCTCCAGCCCGGCCAGGTCTTCGTGGTCAAGGCTGGCGAGCGCATCCCCGCCGACGGCGTCGTCGTCGAGGGCGAGACCCATGCCGACGAGTCGCTGCTCAGCGGAGAAGCCAAACCGGTTCTCAAGCAGCCCGGAAGCGCGGTCGTCTCCGGCAGCCTCAACGCCGGCGGCGTCATTCAAGTGCGCGCCACCCGCATTGCTGACCAAAGCGCGCTGGCCCAAATCATCCGCCTGGTCGAGCGCGCGCTCAGCACACGCGCCCCAATTGAGCGCATGGTCGATCGGGTGGCCCGCGCCTTTGTGCCGGCCGTTGTAATTCTGGCCGTAGTCGATTTTGCAGTGGTGCTCGATCTGCACGGCAGCATCGCCGCCAGCCTGCTGCGCGCCACCACCATCCTCGTCATCGCCTGCCCCTGCGCCCTCGGCCTGGCCACCCCGCTGGCCATCACCGCTGCAGTCGGCTCCGCATCCCAGGCAGGCCTGCTCATCAGCGACGCCCGCGTCCTCGAGATCATGGGAAAGATCGACGTCGTCGTCCTCGACAAAACCGGCACCGTCACCCGTGGCGACTTTCGCCTCTCCGATTTCACCGTTCTCGAATCCGCCGTCGAAGCGCTCGCGATGGCCGCCTGCGGTCCCGCCCCCGCGGCGCTCCAGGCCGAATCAAACCGGAGTGATTCGTTCCTTGCCGATTGCCTGCCCCTGCTCGCCGGCGTTGAAGCGTTCTCCGAACATCTGCTCGGCCGCGCTGTCGTTGACTATGCGCGGGAGCATCGCATCGGGCCCGCCAAAGTGACCGCCGTCGAAATCCACAAAGGCGAAGGCATCAGCGGCATCGTCGGCGTCCGCCGCATCTTCATCGGCAACCGCCGGCTCATGGACTCCGCCAACTGCCGCATGGACCCTTGTGCCGTCGAGTACGCATGCGAAGCTCAACAATCCGGCCGCACCATCGCCTTCTTCGCCTGGGACGGAGTCGTCCGCGGAGTCCTCGCCTTTGGCGACGAGATCAAGCCCGGCGCGGCCGAAATGGTCCAGCGCCTGCGCGACCGCGGCATCGCGGTTCAACTTGTCTCCGGCGACGCCTGGCCCACCACCGCCGTGGTCGCGAATCAAATCGGAGTGACCGATTTCACCGCCGAAGCTTCGCCGGCAGCCAAGGCCCGCATCGTCGAAGACCTGCAAAAGGCAGGCAAGCGCGTAGCCCTCCTCGGCGACGGCGTCAACGACGCCCCCGCCCTTGCCCAGGCCGATCTTGGCTTGGCTCTGGGCACCGGCGCGGACATCGCTATGAGCGCCGCTCCCATCGTGCTCATGAGCGGCTCGCTCTCCAAGGTCGAAGACGCCTTCCTGATCGCCGCAAAAACCCGCCGCATCGTTCGCCAGAACCTCTTCTGGGCATTCTTCTACAACACCGCAGGCATCGCGCTCGCCCTCACCGGCGTGCTCACCCCCATCTTCGCCGCCGCCGCCATGCTGCTCTCCAGCGCATCCGTCGTCGCCAACTCCATGCGCCTCGCGCGGCAGGCAGAAAGGTAGCCCCCGATGGAGAAATGCAACGCATCCATGCAACTGACGCGCGCTTCCGACTACGCAGTGCGCGTCATGATCCACCTCGCCACCCTACCCGAAGGCGAGCGCGCCCTGCTGCCCACCCTGGCCCTTGCCACCGGCGCGCCAGGCAGCTTTCTCTCCAAGATTCTGCAGAACCTGTCCCGCGCCGGGCTCATCGCCTCGTACCGCGGTCAGTTAGGAGGCTTTGAGATTCTGCCCCGCGGCCGCCAGGCTTCCGTCCGCGAAGTCATTGAGGCCATCGACGGCCCCATCAGCCTCAATCTCTGTCTGCAGCACGGCAAGTCGTGCAGCCGGAAATCCTGGTGTCCCGCCCACCTGGTCTGGGTTCAGGCCCAGGCGGCCATGCTGCAGGTCCTGGACCAGGCCATCGTCGCCGACCTGGCGCAACAGGCGTTGCCCCCTGCGCCCGATCCCGCTGCTCTCGCGCCGCTGCTTTGCCCGAGCGTTGACTGATCTGTCCCGGCCCCCCATCCGGCTTCTCCTGCAAGCGAATCCGGAAGCCGGTCTCTTGCTACTTCAGCCCGAACAGCACCTTTTTCTTCGGCGCAGCCGCACCCTCCAGCGGCGTATTCAACGCATCCACCAGCGGCGCCAGCAGCTTGAAGTGCTTGATCACCGTCTGCGCAAAGTTCGGCTCCAGTGCCGTCTCCGCGGCGACCGTGGTGCTCAGCCCCCACTGCTTCTGCTTGATCAGGTCCATCGCCGGGTGCTCGCAAGGGAAGCCCTTCGGCGGCCGCGTCAGCGCCTCGCCCTCGAACTCTTGAAACGCCTTCTTCACCGCCGGCCGCGCCAGAATTTTTCTGAACTCCGCATGATTCTCCAGCAGCCAGTGCCGGATCGCCGCCAGTTGCTCCTTCTCCGGCATGTACGCCCCCGCGGCAATCACCACGCCCTTGGGGCTCACCTGGAAGTAGTACCCGGCTCCGGATGTCTTCTCCATCCCCATGTGACTCCACCATGCCGCCACGTGCGTCTTGTAGGGCAGCTTGTTGTGGCTGAAGCGCGTATCGCGATAGATCCGGAACAGGCTCTTCTCCGCTGGCCGAACATGATGCGGCGCAAACTCCATCATCGCGTCGGTAATCTTGCGCACAATGGCCAGCATCGGCTCCTTCAGCTCCGCCTCGTAGATCGCCTTCCGCGACTGGAACCATTCGCGATCGTTGTGCTTCTCGAGCCCGCGCAGAAACTTCAGTCCTTCGGGGCGAAGGTGCGCAGAAACAGGTGCGGCAGCAGTAGCATTCTTTGCTTTGGAAACCATGGCAAGGAAGAGTGTACCGCAGAAGACTGTGGGAGGATCGGCATTTAACGGTCTGTAGTGACGCGATGTGCAGGGGATTTGACCCGACGATAGGTGAACAAATAGAAGTGCCAGACTGAGCCGCATCCTGAAGTTCTAGCGCGCCACGCACGGCATTTTTGTCTCTCCAACTGTCGCCGGCGGCGTACAATCCAAGCGAGGCGCCGCACCGCCGACTCCCCAGATATTCAGGAACCAGAAGGACACCTTGGCCCCCACACCCGTCGTCAGCCCTTGGCGAAGCACCCCACGAGCCTCCGTCGTCATTTTTCTGTCTGCGGTCTTCTGCGTTTTCGCCATCATTGGCTTCGCGAGCGACATTCTCGACATGGGCAACCAGCAGCCGATTCGCTTCGTCTCCGGCGTTCTGGCCACCGGGCTCTTCGCCGTTGCCTATGCCTTCGCCGGCGTATCCCTGCGGCGCAAGTTCTGGAAGGCATTCTTCCCTCTCATCGCCTTGCAGATGCTCGTAGGCATCTTCACCGCCAACTGGTTTCCCGATCCGCCCAGGTCAGCGCTGCCGTCCCCAGCCGAGATCGATCACATGCACAACCGATTGGCACTCGATGCCGTTGGAAGCATCGTTGCCGTGGCCCTTGGCTATGCGGGTTTCGTCGTCGTCTTTATCAGCGAAGGCCGGCGCTATATCAAGGCGCACACGGAAAAGGCCGTTCTTGATGGCGAGATGGCCGCTGCCCGTGAAGTCCAGCAACTTATCCTGCCCGAGACCGGCGAATCGTTCCCCGGCTATGCCGTCGAATCGGTCTACCTTCCCGCCCAGCAAGTCGGGGGCGACTTCTTTCAGATTCTTCCTGTCGGCAATAGGGGCCTGCTCATTGTGCTGGGCGACGTTGCCGGCAAAGGTCTGCCCGCCGCCATGTTGGTTTCCATGCTGGTAGGCTCCATTCGCGTCCTGGCCGAAGACACGCACGACCCGGTTCTTATCCTTCGCAAGCTGCACGACCGCCTCATGGGACGAACCCGCGGCGGATTCTCGACAGCCCTGGCCGCCTTCATTGCCGACGATGGCCTGGTCACCATCGCCAATGCCGGACACCTGTCCCCTTACCTGGACGGCCGGGAAATCGAACTGCGGGGCGCATTGCCGCTCGGAATCGTAAGCGGCGCTCAATACGAGTCCACAAGTTGCGAACTCCGGCCCGGCAGCCGTCTCACTTTCTGCTCGGATGGAGTTATCGAGGCGCAAAACAAGGATGGCGAACTCTTTGGCTTTGACCGCGCCAAGGCAATGTCCAGGGAGCCCGCTGCCGCAATCGTGAAAGCGGCTGTCGACTTTGGCCAATCCGATGACATCACGGTGGTGACAATCGAGCGACTGTCGATCAGCGAAGCAAACGAAGCCGCGCGAGATTGACCGCTGCCGGCGCTTAGCCGACTCAGACTTTTCCCCCTCGAAGCGCCTTGAACGCGAAGAACGCTTCGCCGGGGATCAGCCGTATGGCCCGCACATCCTTGAATCCCGCCTGCCGAAGTTGGCTCACCAATTCGTCCGCCGTGGGCAGTCTGCCGCAGTTTGCGGTTGCGGCTCCCCACAGGTTCAAAACCTCAACCCCCAGGCTTCCTCCCTGGCAACAAGTCGTCATCAGCAGGAAGCCGCCAGGCTGGATGAACTCCCCGATGTGGCGCAAGAGCGAGACCCGCTCCTCGACCGGGAAGTAGTAAATGTTGTTGTAGAGCGTGACAATATCGAAACGCTCATCCGGGGCTTTGTTGCGGATATCGCCCGTCTCGATCCTGACCCGGTCCTGCAAGCCCCATCCCTCGATGTTGCGGCGAGCCACCACGGCCACATTTTCCTGCAACTCCAATCCAAGCGCCGAGAGCGATGGGTTCTTGGCCGCCGCGTATTTTATATAGAAGCCGGAGCCGCAGCCAATCTCAAGCAGTCGCGCAGGCCCGGTAGCGGGAAAGGTGCTGTCGATGGCCTCCGTCTGGAATGCCTCCATCACCCGCGATGACCGCGCGATGATCTCGCCGTCCTGGTCTTCCAGCGCCCAAAGCTCTCCCTTGCGCAGTTTGCCGGGAGTATCCAGAATCAGCTTGGAATGCAGTCCCGCCACTTCCTGGAGCAGCGCAAGAATGCTGTCGTTCTGCGGCCGCGCCAGTTTCTTGGCCAGCCCCTTCAGCTCGAACCCGCCAGGCCCCAGCTTGAGAAGACCGAGGCGAATGCCCAGTTGCAGCCAGGCCTCAAGCGCCTCGCGCGCCTTGCTGTCCCGGCAGTACGCCGCGGCCAACTGCTCGAAGCCAACCGGTCCGCCACGCAAGAGTTCGAAGAGCCCACTCTCCTGAGCGGCAACCAGGTACACCAGCTTGTAGAAGGGCTTCAAAAGACCGCCGCTGCTTATGAATGGGGCCAATTGACCGTTCCGCATCAATTTGAAAAACGGCTTGATCGACAAATTCTCCCCCGCGGCGATGCGCAGTTATGAGTTGGTCTTCACTGAGGCGGTTGCGCTCACATCCCTTACCGAATCGCCCCCCGCGTCCCGTTGATTCCGCGAAGGGCAGCAGGACCCGAAAGATGATAGCTAATAGCTGAAAGCTGCTTCTACCGGATCACCTTCAGCGCCCCCCGGAACAGCCCGTCGAAATCCCCTGCCAGCGCTTTGTCTTTGCCCACCGCCTGCTCAATCGCTTTCTCTGCCGCCAGGCGCTGGTAGCCCAGGTTCGTCAGCGCGGACAGCACATCGTCTACCGCCGCGCCCCGCACGCTGGCCGGCGCCGGGGCCACTGCAAAGTCATCCAGCTTGTCCTTCAGCTCGACAACAAGCCGCTCCGCCAGCTTCTTGCCCACCCCCGGAATCCGCGTCAGTTGCGCATGGTCCTGCCCGCGAATCGCCTGTACCGTCCGCTCGCTCGAAAGCCCGCTCAGAATCTTGATAGCCAGCTTTGGCCCCACGCCGCCCACCGTAATCAGCCGCTCAAACAGCCGCTTCTCCTCGCGCTCCAGAAACCCGAACAGCGCAATCTGGTCCTCGCTCACCTGCGTGTGAATGT
>JARLGE010000165.1 GCA_031296215.1 Occallatibacter sp. | reverse complement strand
GCGACGCGAAAGATCTTGCCCTGCATCGATCCCTGTCCGTTGGCGGTGACCAGGCTGAACCTGGCTTTGAGCGCCTTCACCACCGCGCCCGAGTCCATGCCCTCGGGCACGGCCACCGCGGTTGCGGCTGCCGAAGGCGAGATGGGCGCAAACAGCGTGAAGCCCAGGGCCGTTAGCCCCGCGCGCGTGGCCGCCGCATTTACCTGCGCATTGTCGATCAGCGCGATGCGGCCCTTTTCCAGGTCCCCGCCCGCCTGCCCGGCAATGTAGTCCAACGCCGCGCCCAGCCCCGCAATCAGCGCCACCGCCGGCGTGTAGGCGCTCTCCCCCTTGGCCGCGTTCTTGCGCTCCTTGCGCAGGTCGAAGTAGTAGCGTGGGCTCTTCGCGGCGTCCATCGCCTTCCACGCCTTCTCGCTCACGCTCAGATAAGCCAGCCCCGGAGGAATCATCACAGCCTTCTGCGAGCCGCCGATCAGGATGTCGATGCCCCAGCCGTCCACGTCGAAGGTCTGCGTGCCAAGGCCGGTAATGCCGTCCACAATCAGCAGGGTGTCCGTGCCTTTGACCAGGCCGGCTACGCCTTCCACATCGTGGCTGACCGCCGTCGAGGTCTCCGAGGCCTGCATGAAGACGGCCTTATGTTCGGGCCTGAGCGCAGCCTTGATTTCCGCCAGGTCGAAGGTCTGGCCGTACGGCTTCTCCACCACGTCCACCTGGAGGCCGAAAGCCTTGGCCAGGTCCACCCAGCGCTCGCCGAACTTGCCGGCGGTGAGCACCAGCACCCGGTCGCCCGGCGAGGTCAGGTTCGAGACCGATGCCTCCATCGCCCCCGTGCCCGAGCTCGACAACAGCAGCACATCGTTCTGGGTGCCCACAAAGACCTTCAACTGGGCCAGCACCTTCAGGAACAGGGCGCGGAACTCCGGTGTGCGGTGGTGGATGTCCGCCGCCGCCATGGCGAATTGCGCCGCGGGAAGCAGAGGGGTGGGGCCGGGGGTAAACAGGCGCGTCTTGCGAATCATGGTGTCTCCTCGTCGAGGGCCAGCTCCTACTCGGCCCAACTTGTAATCACATAATACACATATTTGTGACTTATGTGGATTCTTTCCTGTGCAAATCGGCCTCGTGTCCACGAAACGGCGCATCGTCTCAATTGCACAAGTGCTCTAGAATTGCATCGGAGGTCACCATGAGCGGTCCACGCCCCGCGTTACCCACTCTGCTTCCCGGCTCGGGGGTGTTTTCTGCGCGTGTGCTCAGCGTGCACGACCCTGAAAACCAGAATCGTGTCCAGGTCAGCCTCAGCACACGCGACCGCCCCGACCAGGCTATATGGGCGGAGGTCGTGGTTCCCTTGGGCGCCAACAATCGCGGAGAGTCTTTCGTCCCCGGCGTTGGAGACGAGGTTCTGGTAGCTTTTCGCTCAGCAGATCCGCGCCTCCCGGTCATTCTCGGAGGGTTGTGGAAGGGCGACGTCCCTCCACAAGATAAGCTTGGCTTCCCGGGCCGCGTCGTCAACTGTTCGGCGATTACGGGTGCGTCGGGCACTAAGGTTTCGATCGTCGAAGACCTCTCCGGCCCCACAATTCAAATCACGACTTCAAGCGGGACGAATCCGCCCACGGACACTGTTCAAGTCTCAATCCACATGGGCGGCAGCGGGATTGAAATCGGCGCTCCCTCTTCGAATGTGGTCATTACGGCGGCAGGCAGCGTCACCATCAATGCGCCCGAGCTCAACGTGAATGCGGCCATGGCGAACTTCAGCGGCATCGTCAAATGCGACGTTGTGGAAGCCAACTCGGTGATTGCGTCAACCTATGCACCGGGTGCGGGAAACATCTGGTAGGGAGGTTGCCACAGCCTGAACTAGGGAAGGCTACGCACCAAAACCCCATGAACGTGTCAGGAAGGAATCTCATGACCGAAGCAGGCGCACTCGAAGTCCTTGTCAGCCAACAGGTGATCGCCGCCATGAAGGCCCGCGACGCGGTCCGCACCACCACCCTGCGGCTGATCAAGAACGCGCTCAAAAACAAGTCGATTGAAAAGCGCGCTCCGCTCACCCCCGCCGAGGAGCAGCAAGCGCTGGCGACGATGATCAAGCAGCGGCGCGACTCGATCGAGCAATTCACCAGGGGCAACCGCCCCGAGCTGGCGGCAGCCGAGGCCGCCGAGATCGTGGTCATTGAGGAGTTTCTGCCCAAAGCCCTGGACGAAGCGGCCCTCGAGGCCGTCGTCGCCGAGGCCGTTGCCGAAGTTGCCGCCGCCTCCGGGAAGGCGCCCGGCCCCAAAGACATGGGCGCGGTGATGAAGGCCGCGCAGGCTAGGCTCCAAGCCGGCGGCCTGCGCGCCGAGGGCCGCGTGGTAAGCGAGTTGGTGAAGACGGTGCTGGCGAGTTGAATGTCGCCGGGGCATTGGCTGCCCCGGTCCGGCCTGCCTTGGTCAATCGTAGTTCGGCTTGGTCCCCTCCGTTCCGCCGCAGCCAGCCGAGGCGGACCTGCGACAACAGGAGACACGTCGCCGCCGGACGCCTCAGGCCGCCGTATCGCTGCGGGCCGAGGAGGGCGCATTCAACTGCTGGCGCAGGTTGCCGGCCAGATCGGCTACCACGCGCAGCTTGTCGGCGATGGACGCGGGGATCTCCCTGGTCGACAGGGCTAGCTGCGAGTGCAGCAACAGGCCAGCCACGGTGTTCTTCAGCTCGCTCTCGATGGCCGCGGCAGCCGCGCGCCGGGCCAGCGTCTGCTCCCGTTCGCGGCGATGCAGGGCAGCGCGAATCTCCCGGATCAGACGCGCCGCGCCGGAGAGCGCGAAATTGATCTGCAAGGGAATGGCCAGCCCGGCCCGCTCCCAGATGGCCTCGGCGGCCGAGGGGTCGCACTCGGCCATGGTTTCGTCCACCACCACGGCGGCAAACTCCTTGTGGCGCAGCGCGGCCAACGCGGCCTTGCGGCCTTCCGCCACTTCCACTTCCATGCCCAGTTGCGTACCCACCACGGCGGCGCAGTTGCGTGCGCCCTCGATTCCGGTCACTATCAAAATGCTCATCCCCAACTCCTCGTTCACTTCCCGGTCCAGTCCGGAACCGGGACGTTGCTTTTCCAATCTTGGGTTTTGAGCTCAGGCGGGTTCCATTGCTGCCTGGGCACGGTGGGAGTTCCTGTCTTCGCTCTATCGGCAGGATTGGTTCCGACTTGAACGCGCCAGGCAGGTCACTCGTCCCGAAGCGGCTCGGCGATGCCGTATTCTTTCAGCTTGCGGTAGAGCGTGGTCTTGCCGATGCCCAGCAGCTTGGCGGCCCGCAGCTTGTCGCCGTTGAGGGTGCGAATGGCGCCCAGAATGGCGTCCCGCTCCAGATCGGCCAGGGTCTTGACCTCGGGGACGGAGCCCTCGCCGGCCGCCTCGTGGGTGGCCGCGGCGCTGCGCCGGGCCTCCAGCCCCTGCTGCTGCAGCTGGGTGGGCAGATCGCCCAGGTGAAGAACAGGGCCGGAAGACATGGTGCAGGCCCGTTCGACAGCATTCTCCAACTCGCGCACGTTGCCCGGCCAGTCGTGCCGCATCATGGTGCGCAGGGCCTCGTCGCTCAACGTGAACTTGGTGCCGTGCTCGCGGCTGATGCGGTCCAGGAAGTGCGCTGCCAGCAGCGGTATGTCCTCACGGCGGTCGCGCAGCGAAGGCAGCCGCAGGTTGACCACGTTGAGCCGGTAGAAGAGGTCCTTGCGGAACGTGCCCTTTTCCACCATCACCGCCAGATCCCGGTTGGTGGCGGCCACGATGCGCGCCTTGATGGGCACCCGGTGCGTGGCTCCCACCGGCCGCACTTCCCGCTCCTGCAGGGCGCGCAGCAGCTTGGCCTGCAGATCCAGCGAGAGCTCGCCGATCTCGTCCAGAAACACCGTGCCTCCCTCGGCCGAGACCAGCAAGCCGTCCTTGGAGCGGTTGGCCCCGGTGAAGGCCCCCTTTACGTAGCCGAATAATTCACTCTCAATCAGCGTCGGCACGAGCGACCCGCAGTCGACGGGCAAGAACGGTTTCTGGGAGTTCGGCCCGTAGGCGTGAATGGTCCTCGCCACCAACTCCTTGCCCGTGCCGCTCTCGCCCAGCACCAGGACCGGGTGCGTGGATTGGGCGACCTTGGAGAGGATGCGGTAGAGCTTCTCCATCTCGCCGGAGCGGCCGATCATGGCGCCCAGGCCCTGGGAGAGCCGCAGCCGCTCGCGCAGTTGGCGGGTCGCGGTGTCGGTCAAATGGCTCTGCGCCGCCCGGTCCAGCACCGTCGACAGCTCATCCATGGCGAAGGGCTTGGTCAAGTAGTCCGAGGCGCCGCAGCGCATGGCCTCGACGGCCGCGTTGACCGAACCGGACGCGGTCATGGCGATCACCGACGTATCCGGGTACAGCAGCTTGACCTCGGAGACCAGCTCCAGACCCTGCGTGCTGCCCGCGGGCAGGTTCGCCAGCAGGATATCTGCGGCGCGGCCCCGCAGCAGGCTGCGCGCCTGGGCCAGGTCGCCTGTGCTCTCCACCGCGTAGCCCAGGCTGGAGGCAATCTCGGCGCAGGCCGACCGCATGGCGGCATCCGCGTCCACCACCAGCAGGTGCAGCCGCACCGGCGGCTCCGCGTGTTGAGGAACAAACTCCATGATTCTCGCGCTCTGAACTGTCTCGAGCATTGTATTCGCCTCGCATGAGATTGGGTAAAGGGTGGGTGTGGATGGGGCGGCAATTCGCTCCCCGCCGGATGTTCTGCGACCGCCCTGGTCAACGCTTGCGGACGGGCAGTTCGATCTGAAAACGGGCTCCCGCCGGACGGCGGTTCTGGGCCACAATCCGCCCCCCCACCGACTCGACGATCGAGCGGCTGATGGAAAGACCCAGCCCACGATGGGTGACCGGCCAGCCCTGGCCGGCCGCGGAGGCCGCCTGGGTGCTGAACCCGGCCTCGAAGATCTTGCCCAGCGCCTTGGACGGGATGCCCGGACCGCTGTCCTCGACGGTGAGCCACAGGGTCTGCGGGGTATCCCCTTCGGCCGCACTTTCCCGCAGGCTCAACTTGATCTGTCCGCCCCCGGGCATGGCCTCGGCGGCGTTCTTTACCAGGTTCACCAGCACCCGGGTCAGGTCTTCCCCGGTGAGCCGGACCGCCAGCGCGCCCCCCTCGGCATCGACCGTCAGCTTAATCGAGGGGCCGGCCAGGGCCGCCAGCAGGTTGCGGTTGGCCAGCAACTCGCCGGCCAGATTGTCAATCGGGAGCGCCGGCAGCAGGTCCCAGCGCCGCGCCTGGCGGGAGCGCTCCGCGCTCTCCGCCTGCACCGGCCGCCTGCCTCGATCGCCAAACGGGCCGTCAAGCCGGGCCGCCTCCGGATGTTTCTCCGTATCCAGCGCCACCAGCCGTTCCACCAGCCGGCGGCTGGCCGCGGCCACCAGCCGCAGCTCGTTTCCGTAGTGCGCATACGCGGTGGCCAGCACCCCCGGCTCCTCCAGCAGATCGCAGTAAAGCCCCAGCGCCGTGACCATGTTTCTGGCGTCATGCGCCAGCTCCACCAGGTTTTCCCCGTTGCCGCGCAGGTTGGCCAGCGTCTCCACCACCGCTTCCACCCGCTTGCGCTGCATGCCGCTCAATCCTACCGCTTGCCCCGTCTGTTGCATGGCTCGCTCCCGTTTCAGTTGTCACTTGTCAGTGGCCAGTGATCAGTTGTCAGTTGTCAGGGATCGGTGGTCAGTCGCCAGGGTTCAGAGATCGCCGGCCCGGGAGCGGAACCCGGTCCCCTGCCGGCCTCCACTCCCCCTATTCCCTGTTCCCTGCCTTTACGCCTTCCCATTCCTGCTTCACTGCCTTGGTTTTGTCCTCTTCTATTACACGCGGCGTGCCAAACATGAACGGATTTGCTAAGTTCCTGATAAGGGAAGGCATCTGTCCAAATTCTGCACAATCGTCCCGTCCCGGACCAGCGGAACCTGTCCCGAAATGGAACAGTCGCTCCTCGTCGGAATCGTTATAAGCTATTTACTTTCAATCGCTTAGAAGTATATTCCCGTTCCGGACTCGGCCAACTGCCTCTTTCCCGTCCTGGAACCGGCCCAACTCCCAACCTTCCCGCTTCCACCGCCCCCCTCTCCCGTACAATCGCTCTATGCACGGGAACGCTCCGACCCCCTTCTTTCGCCCCGGCGGCAGAGCTGCCGACCAGCTCCGCCCGCTCACGCTGACGCCCGGCTTTGTCCAGACCGCCGAGGGCTCCGTCCTGGTCTCCTTCGGCAACACCCGCGTCCTGACCAACGCCACCATCGAACCGGGCGTCCCCGGTTGGCTGCGCAACTCCGGCCGCGGCTGGGTGACGGCCGAGTACTCCATGCTGCCCCGCTCCACGGTCACCCGCACGCCCCGGGAGAGCGAGCGGGGCAAGATCGGCGGCCGGACGCACGAGATTCAGCGGCTCATCGGCCGCAGCCTGCGCTCGGTCGTCGACATGCAGGCCCTGGGCGAGCGCACGGTGATCCTGGACTGCGACGTGATCCAGGCCGACGGCGGTACTCGCACGGCCGCCATCACCGGCGCCGCCGTCGCTCTGGCCCTGGCCCTGAACGCGCTGGTCGAGGC
>JARLGE010000164.1 GCA_031296215.1 Occallatibacter sp. | reverse complement strand
GGGATCGATGCTTTGCGCCATGGATGCTCTCCCTAGAGACGGTACGCCTTTTTCACGAGCCGGTAAGTCAGGTCGTGAGCCACTTCGAAGGCTTCATCTTCCGCGAGCCGGTGTTCGGTGACGAGTTTGGCAAGGTACGCGCAATCCACACGGCGCGCCACATCGTGGCGAGCTGGAATGGAAAGGAAAGCGCGCGTGTCGTCGTTGAACCCGACCGTGTTGTAGAAGCCTGCCGTCCCAGTGGCTTGCTGGCGAAAGCGCATCATGCCTTCCGGGCTGTCGTGGAACCACCAGGGCGGGCCGAGCCTCAGGCAGGGATAATGGCCGGCCAGCGGCGCAAGCTCGCGACTGTAAGTGGACTCGTCAAGCGTGAACAGGATGATGGTGAGATTGGGCTCGTTGCCGAAGCGGTCGAGCAGGGGGCGCAGCGCGTCTACGTAATTGGTGGGCCGTGGAATATCCGCGCCGATGTCGCGGCCGTAGCGCTGATAGAGAGCGAGATTGTGGTTTCGCACGCTCCCGGGGTGAATCTGCATGACCAGGCCGTCATCGAGGCTCATGCGCGCCATCTCCGTCAGCATTTGCGCGCGGAAGAGCTCCTGCTGGTGCGTGTCGGCATCGCCTGCGAGAACCCGGCCGAAGAGAGCTTCAGCTTCCGCTGTGGAGAGGTCTGCGGTCTGCGGAGTGGGATGTCCGTGATCGGTGGCCGTACAACCAAGAAAACGAAAGCGCGCGCGGGCTTTGCTGAGCGCGTTCAGATAGCCGCGCCAGTTGCCGGTGTCTTCGCTTGTCTGTTGGCCGAGCTCGGCAATGTTGGCGGCAAACCCGGCGAACTCGGGATCGACGACCGGGTCGGGACGAAAGGTGGGCAGGATGCGCGCCTTCCAGCTAGAATCGCGGATGGCCTGGTGATCGGTGAGGGAATCCAGGGGGGAGTCGGTGGTGGCAAGGACTTCCAGGTTGAAACGCTCGAAAAGGGCGCGCGGCAGGAATTCGGGCGTACGGAGTTTCTCGGAGATAGAGTCGTAATAAAGGTCGGCGGTCGCTGCGGAGAGCCGCCGATCGAGGCTGAAGAGCTGATGAAAGGCAAAGTCGAGCCAGATGCGCGTGGGTGTTCCGCGGAAGAGGTGGTAGTTGCTGGCAAAGATGCGCCACACCTTGCGCGGGTCATTCATCTGAGGCTTGCCGATTTCGAGTTCTTCGAGCGGGATGCCCTGGCTATAAAGCATGCGATAGACGTAATGATCAGGCTGCACGAAGAGCATTGCGGGATCGGGGAAGGGCTCGTTCCTAGCGAACCATGCCGCCTGCGTGTGGCCGTGCGGGCTCACGATGGGCAGGCCTTTGATGCTCGCGTAAAGAGCCTTGGCGAGGTCGCGCGCGCACGATTCGGCAGGAAACAATCGGTCTTCGTGAATCAGCATCTCTTCCATTTCCGTCTTTCGTGGAGCAGTTGCCTCTGTCTCAGGCTCGATAGCCCATGCCGGTGAGCACGCCGCGCATGTACGCGAACGATTCAATAACGCCAGGCATGGGATTGTCGCCATTGATCTCGTATTCAAGATCGACGTAGCCCTTGTAATTGGTCTTGATGAGGGCCGCGAAGATTTCGCGGAAGGGCATGAGTCCCGCGCCGACGGCCACCTGGCCGTCCTTGTTGTGGAAGTCGGTGAGGTCCTTGACGTGCATGTTGAACAGGCGCGGACCCACCTCGTGAATGGCCTGCACAATGTCGGTTCCGGCGCGAACGGCGTGGCCAATGTCGATGCAGCAGCCCATGCGCGGATCGAGATTCCTGACTGCTTTGAGCACGTCCAGGGGAGAAGGGAAGACCTTGTCCTCGGGACCGTGGTTGTGAATGGCGATGCGAATGTCGTATTGCTTGACAAACTTTTCCAGGCGCGGAAGCGTTGCGGGAGCAGGGTCGCCGGCAACGATGACGGAGATGCCGGCGCGCTTGGCGTATTCAAACCTGGTGCGGATGTCGTCGTCTTCGTCCTTGGGAAAATAGATCACTCCTGCAGCGTGAAGCGCGATGCCCGCGGCGGCGTAATCGGCCAGCGCCTTGGCTTCTTCCGCGGGGTTCATGGGCAGGTGATCCTTCACGTCCTTGGGATTCAACGCGGTGATGTTGAGCTGCTTCATGAACCCGATCGCCTGCGCACGCGTGAAGTTGCGGAAGGTGTAACTGGCCAGACCGAGCTTCACGGGCGACGGCTTGCCAGTCTCCTGGGACGGGTCAGCCATGGCCGGAAGCGCGCCCGGCGCCGCGCAGGCGGCGGCGATCAAAGCGCCGGATTGAACGAAACTGCGGCGGGAGAGAGTCGATTTCATCGGTTTGAACTCCTCGGATCAGGTTCCTGCTGCGGTTCCGCATCTCTTAGAGATGCGGCGCCCAGCCGGGTTCGTAATCGCGGCCCCACATCTTCATGGCCGCCGGGTCGTTGAGGATCTTTCCGTCCGCGCCGTCGAGCGCAAGCGCGCGCTTGGTCTCCCACGAAATGTTGGAGAGCTGCAGCATGGTGACGGCGACGTTGCCCACCGACACCGGCGCGTTGAGCTTGTCGCCTTTGCGGATGGCGGCGATGAAGTTGGCGAAGTGGAGGTCGGTCATGGAATCGCGGCCCAGCGTATCCGACGAGTCGGCGGCCTTCTCGGCGTTCACCTCGGCGATCTTCTTGCCTTTGAGGTCGTAGACTTCGTAGCCGCCGCGGTCGACGATGATCGAGCCGTTGGCGCCCATGATGCAGCTGCCTCGGTCGCGGCCGTAGAACCTCATCCCCTGGCAGCATTTTCCTTCCCAGTCGATGAGCTTGTCCTCGTACTCGAAGCTGGTGAGCAGCGTGTCATAGAACTGCCAGTCGTCTTTGAAGTGGTACCGCCCGCCGGATGCGGAGACGCTTTGCGGTAAGTCGACGCCGAGTGCCCAGCGGCAGACATCCACCTCGTGGGTCCCGTTGTTGAGGGTCTCGCCGGTGCCCCAGGTCTTGAACCAGTGCCAGTTGTACGGCTGAACGTTGTCCTTATAGGCCTGCCGCGGCGCCGGACCCTGCCACAGGTCCCAATCGAGCGCAGCTGGAACTGGCGCTGGCTTGCCGACGTCGATCGATTTGCGCGTGTTGCTGTACCAGGCTTTGGCATAATAGGCGCGTCCGATGAGGCCACTGGCGATTTTGTCGACCACTTCGATGGTGTGCGGAGAGGAGCGCTGCTGCGTGCCCATCTGCACCAGCTTGCCGTACTTCTTCTGCGCCTCCACCAGCAGCACGCCCTCGGCGGGGTTGTGGCTGCAGGGCTTCTCCACATAGACGTGCTTGCCCGCCTGCAGGCCCGCGATGGCCATGGGTGCGTGCCAGTGGTCGGGCGTGGCGATGGTGATGGCGTCGATCTCCTTGAGCTGGAGAATGGCGCGAAAGTCCTTGTCCGTGGCCGGCGCCTCGCCCATCTCGCGTTCGGCTTCGGCCGCGAACTTCTTGAGGATGTTCGCGTCCACGTCGCAGACATGGGAGATTCGCGCTGCGCTCTTGTTGGCTTTGAGTGAGGACAGATGCGCATAGGCGCGCCCGTTCAGGCCGATGACGGCGAAATTGATCCGATCGTTGGAGCCGAGAATCTGACCGTAGCTCTTGGCGGTGGATGCGATCGCTAGTCCAGCCGCGCCAGTTGCCAGTGTGTCGAGGAATTCACGTCGAGTAACCAAGGTTTTCTCCATCAAGCCAATGCGTGTTGCTGCCTTCGATTGCTGTTGAGTTTGCCGCGCCTCTAGTCGATACCTACAGAGCGCCGGAATCCTGAAGAGCCTTCTTCATGCCAGCCCAACTGATGCGGGTGGATTCTTCTGGGCTTCCGCCGCCGTGCCAGTGAGTTTCCAGGCTCACTGCTTCGCGGTACCCGATCTTGCGCAGAGCGCGGAACTGCGCCGTCCAGTCGATGAGTCCCGTGCCGACCGGCGCC